>JAYUJY010000001.1:0-2729 GCA_043764895.1 Synechococcales cyanobacterium
TAAAAATGCTGGCACACTCAGTTAGATTGCTACTTCACTACTTGAAATTTGGGGATGTCCCAGTCCCGCTTCGATTCATACACTAATTCAGCAACGCCGAAATCCCATGCTGGTCTAAAAACGCACACCACTCTGGACATACATAAACTTTCAAGAGCGGAGCAGCTTCTAAGGCTATAAACATCTTCGGATTTTGATGCTGACTTTGAACCGCCACAATATAGCCATCACAAACGATCGCCGCCCCCGACGCTCCTTCCCAAGATGACTCTCGATCATCTGTTGGTCCTGTGGAAATTTCAGGACGAAGCGGAATCAAACCCTCAAAGGAAGTATCAGCTAGGACAATCTTCCCATCTACTTGTCGTCCACCTGACCCCTGCTGATTATTCTCAAGCGTAGTCCAACCCCATTTCGGGTAGCCATGGAACTGAAACGCCATCGATTCACCCCTGGAACCATCTGGCAGCAACCCAAACTGAACGGGATCACACGCTTCGATCGCCTTTGGCAACTCTACTAGCGCTACATCCACATCAGACGCAATCCAGACGACTTTTGCCTCTACTTGCACAAAACCAACCGACCCTAGACCGCCCTTCGATCGAACCTGGCAGGATCCCAAAGCCGTGAATAAATGCGCCGCTGTCAGCACCAAGCGTCCCCCAATTCGATACCCCGAACCATGCTTAGGCCCACAAATTTCAACAGAATAACGAGGAAGGAACTCCGTAACAGTCATAACCAAATAGATAGCTTAAGGAACACTAAACACAACATTAAAACGATCGTGAATTCCCAAAAACTAGAGCGGAATTTCGTCCCCACCTGTTTTAATCGGTGTCCCATCCTTCCAAACGGGCTTGAGCGGAATCTTAATCTTGTGAACCGTCGAGGTCTTATCGCTTACATCTCCACCCATCTCAACGACCCAAAACTTAATTCCACCTTTCCCCGTCGTTGCTTGCTCGATCGCAACCTGAAACTCCATCTCAATTTCACCTACCTCAAACCGCACTTCCTTACCTTCCGAGACAAGGATAGACTCACTCAACTCGCTCCGTAGCGCTTCGATCGCATCCTTGAGTCCAATCTTTACCATGGGATTATGCCTAAGCTTTCAGGGGTTAATCCATTTATTATCGATTAGAGTGAAGACTTTTGCAAAGAATATCCTGAGAATGTCTCGTTACTGGATGGCTTCAATGCTGTTGCGATCGGCCTGCGATCGCAAAGCTAATAGCAAGCTAATATTTTAATCGAACACATTTCTCATGGAGAATTTCAATGAACTATAGCGGTCAATGGCGAATCACAGAAATGGAGCAGTGGGACAGTGAGTCCTTGGACATGGATGTACCCGCCTACATCACGATCGATGCCCAAGGCTCAGGCGACTTTCAGTTTGGTCTGGTCTGCGGACAACTGGACGGTGATGTCATCAAAGAAGCGGACCAGGAACGGTTTGATTTTACCTGGGAAGGTAATGATGAATCTGATGAGGCTTCTGGGAGTGGCTGGCTTAAGCTCACGGGTAAAACCAAGCTCACGGGTCGGATTAAAATTCACCGGGGCGATAGTTCTGATCTAATCGCAGAGCGCATGACGTAAACCTTCACCGATCGACCACCTTCCCCTTCCGCCAGTATTGTTTAGACGTGCGATCGCCGTTGCGCACCGACCGATACCAGTAAGGACCATGGAGCTGCTGGCCATCTGCGCAACGACAGTTTGATTTGCCACACTTACGATACTCCGATCGCCAACCCTCTTCAGGCGTCGGCTGATTGGCCTCCACAATCGACTCCCGTTCCTGAATTTGTTCGCTCAAATAGGCGACCAACTGTTTCAGATCCTTGAGCGAGAGTCGATCGGCTTGAGCGGCAAGAACATGCGGCAAGGGTTTACGAGGCATCATATCCTCCCTGATCTTGTACTACATGAATCCCGTTTGTAGTACAAGATAGTTGCAGATCTATGAATCCGATCGCTGAATCTCCACCTTTATAGACGATCGACTCTCCGCGTCTGAGAACTGGAAACTCCCGGTCTTGTGACCCAAAAAGGAGCCAGCTTCGATCGCCTTGATTTAGGTCAATCTCCTCTATAGATGTGGGTTTCAGACGATCGAGACGATTTAATGCGCGATTGTCTTGTACTACATCAATCCCATTTGTAGTACAAGATAGTTGCAGATCTGTGAATCCGATCGCTGAATCTTCCCCTCTATAAGCGATCGACTCTCCCCATCTGAGAACTGGAAACTCCCAATCTTGTGACCCAAAAAGAAGCCAGCTTCGATCGGCTTGGTGTAGGTCAATCTCCTCTATAGATAGGGGTTTCAGACAATCGAGACGATTTAAAGCGCGATTGTCTTGTACCGCATTAATCCCGTTTGTAGTACAAGATAGTCTCTTTCTCTGATTCGGCGATCGGGTCGGTGGAATTCGCATCATGCGGCCCTCCTGATGGGATCGTCGGTGTTTGGTCTTGATGTGTTATTTACAGTGTTCTTTGTTGTTTGAGACGGGTGTTCTTCTTCCCATATAAAGGTGTACTCATAACTTTCTGGATCACCCCCATTCATAATTGAATTACTAAAGACAGGGGGTGATCCGGTCGCAACCGTGGATCCCTGTCGCTTCAGCCTTCGACGGGTCAGAATCAGTTGCAACTCATCCCATTCAGTCGGGTCTACGCCGTAAATCCTGAGCTTCTCGCCTTCGTGG
>JAYUJY010000002.1:0-10564 GCA_043764895.1 Synechococcales cyanobacterium
GCTATCCATGGAACAGTCTCTTTTGTTGTATGACTGTACTTTAAGCCTTGGATAGCTTTCCTCGCCACTACCCGCCCAAAACTGTCCGGACTGTTGTTATAGCGAACTAATTCGTTCAGTGAAGGAGGCCATTATAAAAACACAGACCTTAATCGATCGATATCTACTGAAATCCGCTTGAATCACCTCTTAAGGTCTGACCTAAGCACCCTAAAACCGTAGGTTAACTTTAGGTTAAGGTTTAATGTTTTTTAGGGTATAACCCAGTCTCAAATAGTGACGGAAGCGTTGCGTGCGATCCCATGCGATCGAGGGCAAGGCTAAAATAATACAATGTCAGGACTTCCGCATAGTGGGTCAAATCAACTCACGATTCTATGGATAAATCGAAAATCAACCCGGCTCAATGAATGATGGTTATCATTGATTAACCCTGGAATTATTCTAAGCTTAACCTAGTCTTTAATCTGGTCCTGTAATCTCTAGAGTGACATTAGATACTAAAACAAGACTTCTTATGGCTTTCTCTGCTCGTGTAATTTCTCAGATTCTTTCTATGAATAAGTTTGCGGCTGTCATCCCGGCAGGACTCGCATTGGCATTGGCTGCCTGTACGCCTCAAGCCCCGACTGCGGCTCCTGGAGCTTCTCAAGCTCCGGCGGCTTCCTCTGCACCCAACAAGGCCAGTGGCGCAACGGTTTCTATTGCAGGTGCGGGTGCAACAGCTCCGGCTCCTTTGTATCAGCGCTGGTTCAAAGAATACAACAAGACCAATCCGAACATTCAAATCAGCTACCAATCCACTGGAAGCTCGGATGGCATCAAGCAGTTTATGGCCAAGACGGCAGACTTTGGTGCAACTGATTCCGCGCTGAAAAAAGAGGAAAGGGAGAAGTTTCCCGCCGATCGAGGTGTGGCTATCCAAGTCCCTTCAACCGGATTGTTCGTTGTATTTGCTTACAATCTAGATGGTGTTAAGGGTCTGAAACTTTCTCGCGATACCTTCTGCGGCATTACGGATGGTTCCATTAAGAAGTGGAATGATGAGAAGATCAAGAAAGACAATGCAGGTGCAACCCTACCTGACCTTGACATTACATTTGCATACCGTGCCGATGGTAGTGGAACGACATCTATCTTCACCAAGCACATCGAAAAAGCCTGTCCTAATTGGAAAGCTGGATCGGGTAAGACGGTGGAATGGCCTGTCGGAACAGGTGCCAAAGGAAATGAGGGCGTGACAGCGTTGATCAAGCAAACCAAGGGAACGATCGGTTATACGGAATATTCCTATGCTAAGGATAACGGCCTAGAAATGGCTACCCTCCAAAACAAAGCGGGTGATTTCGTTGTACCAACGCCTGAAGCTGCGGCTAAGGCACTCTTGGGTGTCAAGGTTCCTGAAGACTTTGCTGTCTCGGTTCCTGATCCTGAAGCAAAGGAAGCTTATCCGATCGTGAGCTTGACTTGGCTACTGTTTTATAGCAAGTACGAAGATGCGGCCAAGGCTGATGCATTGAAGGCATTTACTAAGTGGGCTTTGACCGACGGTAAAACGTTCTCAACTGAGTTAGGCTATATTCCTCTCCCAGAAGAGATGGTGACGAAAGTTAACACCGCTGTTGATGCTGTCGGCAAATAATGACAATCGGTCAATGATGACGTAATGACGATCGATTGATCTTTATTTTGAGTAGGCTGTTTGGCATCTTGACCTCAGGGGTTTTGAGGCTGGGCAGCCACTTAATTAAGAATAAGAATTCAGGGTTAGGACTTTAAGCTTAGTTTTCGTATTCACTTATCTGTAGCGTAGAGAGCACTATGGCAAGTTCTCCAAATCGATCGATCGAACCCATGCAGCGGGATCGGACTGCTGTTGCAAGATTTCTAGATGATTCTTTTGTTTGGGTAACGGGTATTTTTGCCGTTCTTATTGCATTCGTATTGATTGCTATTGCCCTTCGAGTTGCACTAGATGCCCGTCCCGCCATTGAGAAATTTGGACTTAGCTTTCTCCTAGAGACTCGCTGGTCTGAAAATGCTCAAGAGTTTCATGCCCTTCCACAGATTTATGGGACTTTAGTCAGCGCCTTTCTTTCCCTATTGATCGCCGTTCCGATCGGAGTGGGCGTCGCAATCTTCTTGAGTGAAGACTTCATTCCCGATCGACTTAAGCAGCCCGTCATTTTTTTAATCGAACTTTTAGCAGCTATTCCAAGCGTTGTCTACGGACTTTGGGGCATTTTTGTTTTGATCCCAATTCTCCAAGCTGGAGGCACAAGTATTTATAAAACACTGGGCTGGCTTCCTATTTTCTCGACACCGCCTTCCACACGAGGAATGTATGTTGCGGTTATTGTGCTGTCTATCATGATTTTGCCTATTATCACTGCAATTTCTAGAGATGCCCTGATTGCCGTGCCTAATGAACTTCGGCAAGCCGCTTATGGGTTGGGGGCGACTCGATGGGAAACGATTTTAAAAGTCATTCTGCCGACGGCCTTTTCAGGGATTGTGGGTGGTGTGATGCTGGCACTCGGACGAGCTATGGGCGAAACCATGGCTGTCACAATGGTCATTGGTGACGCCACGACGGTGAATGCTTCGTTGTTTGCTAAAGGGTCTACTGTCTCTTCACTTCTCGCCAATAAGTTTGGTGAAGCAGAGGGGCTTCAAACCTCCTCTCTAATGTACGCGACGCTGATTCTTTTGGTTTTGACACTATTAGTTAATGTTTTAGCTCAGGTCATTGTCCGCCGAGCAAACAAGATTTAGGATCCACTATGACTCAACACCTTCCCTCGCCACCGACGATTGATACTGCATTAGCCAATCGATTGAAGCGCAATTACAGTTCTCCCAGGACGCTATTTGATGGCGGAATGACGGTTGTTGCCTGTGTCTGTGTGGCCATTGCTCTTGTTCCGTTGGCAGCGGTACTCTTTTACTTGTTTTTTCAAGGAGCAGCTCGTTTTGGTCCGGACCTGTTCAATCAACTTGCCCCTGCACCTAATGAAAAAGGTGGCGGCCTTGGGAATGCCCTAATTGGCACGCTGTTGACCGTTAGCATCGGTAGTGCGATCGCCGTCCCCAGCGGGATTGCAGCCGCTATCTTCCTATCAGAATTTTCCAAAGGAACCCGACTTGCGAGTTGGATTGGGTTTTTTACGAATGTTTTGAGTGGTGTGCCCTCCATTGTGGTAGGTGCATTCATTTACGCCATTATCGTTATCCCAACTGGAAAATCGGCTATTGCGGGTGGTATGGCGCTAGCAATCTTGATGCTGCCCACGATCGTCAGAACCTCAACCGAGTCCTTGGATTTGGTTCCCGTTGAAATGAGACAAGCTTCAGTGGGATTGGGGGCAACTCGGTTTCAAATGGTGAGTCGCGTGGTCTTACCCGCAGCATTCCCCGCTATTTTGACGGGCGTCATGCTTGCAGTGGCACGAGCCTCAGGCGAAACAGCCCCGCTGATCTTTACGGCGGGAGCAAACGCCTACTGGTCAACTGACGTTCAAAAGCCTATGGATACCCTTTCAGTATTGATTTATAAGTTTGCGGCGGGTTCCGATGTGAATCAACAGCAACTTGCTTGGGCAGGGTCTCTCCTTTTAGTTTTGATGGTTTTAGCAGCTAGTATTATGTCTAAACTGGTCGTGAAGCGCAAATAATCATGGGTGACTGCGCGGTTGGTTTACGCGATCGGTTTGAGCTGTGTGATTTGAGTGTTCTATCTGATTTGTTAGTATTTGTTCAAGTCTCCTGAGATTATTATGAGTTATCAATCCACTTCAACTACGACTTCAACTTCAATGCCGACGACTGACACTGTGATTCGCGCTAAGAATCTCAACATTTACTATGGAGATTTTTTAGCCGTTCGCGATGTGACGATCGACATCCCCAAAAATTCAATTACCGCCTTCATCGGGCCATCCGGCTGCGGCAAAAGTACAGTTTTGCGATGCTTCAACCGTTTGAACGATCTGATTAGCACGTTCAAACTACGCGGTGGGACGGTTTCCTATCACGGTCAGGATCTCTATGCGCCTGAAATTGATCCCGTCGCCGTCCGTCGTCAAATCGGCATGGTGTTCCAGAAGCCCAATCCTTTCCCAAAATCTATTTATAACAATGTTGCATTTGGGCCTCGCCTAGTGGGCCATAAGGGCAATATGGGTGAGCTGGTGGAAAAATCGCTGCGGAGTGCTGCCCTGTGGGATGAAGTTAAAGACAAACTTGACGAAAGTGGACTGGCCTTGTCGGGTGGTCAGCAACAACGGTTGTGTATTGCCCGCGCGATCGCTATGCAGCCGGATGTCATCCTAATGGACGAGCCTTGCGCCGCGCTAGATCCCATTTCAACCTTGAAGGTGGAGGACTTACTTCAAGAATTGAAGCAAAAATATACGCTCATCATCGTTACTCACAATATGCAGCAAGCCGCGCGCGCCTCTGACTTCACGGCCTTTTATAACGTCGAACAAACTGAACGAGGACGAACGGGCTACATTGCCGAGTGCGATCGGACCGAAGTGATTTTTCAGAATCCTAAAGAGCAAGCGACCCAAGCTTATGTCAGCGGTCGCTTTGGTTAGGATGATTTGGGCTTGCGCGATGGGTTAGTGGTAAAATAAAGCTGAATTATTTGGATTAGTGCGCGAAACTTAACCTATTATGAAGCGGATTTTATCTCGCCTGATGGCGATCGTTTTGGTGATGGCAGTGTTCTTGAATGTATCAAGCGCTGCCTGGGCAGATAGCCTGACGGGTAACTATCAGGAAGATACGTTGGCTATGGTGAAACTCTTGAGAACAACCATTGACCTTGCGCCCGGTGCTCCCGATCGGAGTGCGATGCAGGATGAAGCTAAGAAAAAGATTAATGAATTTGCATCTCGCTACCGCCGAGGCAGCGTTCTGAAGCTCAATTCGTACACCACTATGCGGACGGCAATCAATTCGTTGGCGGGTCACTACACGTCCTATCCCAATCGCCCCGTTCCTGAAAAGATGAAAAAGCGACTGATTAGCGAATTTCGTCAAGTTGAGGCATCGTTAGGCCGAGGGGCTTAGAACGGATCAGATCGGTTGGAACACACAAGCCTGATGAGACAAAAGAGGCAGCATGGTTGATGTGCTGTCTTTTTTAATCCAACATTTGAATGCAACGATCGAGCAAGATGTTTAGAATTTAAGCCAGAATTTAAGCATTGGTATGGATCCTAGGGTCTCAGAATTTGCAATAATTAGAGTATTTCGCATTAGGAAGACATCAATGGATTTAGTAAAGCTCCAGGCACTTTTGGACAATGTATCCTTTGCAGTGCTTTTTATAACGATGCTGACCTATTGGGTCGGTGCCGCTTTTCCCATGATCCCCGCCCTTCAAGCGATCGGGACGACAGGAATGGCACTGGCCAATCTCACTACGGCGGCCCTGCTGGCTTCTCGGTGGTTAGAAGGCGGCTACTTCCCGCTGAGTAACCTTTACGAATCGCTGTTTTTCTTGGTGTGGGGGATTACCACCATGCATCTCGTGGCCGAACAAATGAGCCAAAGCCGCCTGGTGGGGACCGTTACGGCTCCAGTTGCGACCTGCATTACAGCGTTTGCGGCGATTGTGCTCACGGATGATATGCAGGTGTCTTCTCCTCTTGTGCCTGCGCTTAAGTCCAACTGGTTGATGATGCATGTGAGCGTCATGATGTTTAGCTATTCGACCCTGATGGTCGGGTGCGTGCTGGCGATCGCCTTTTTAATCGTGACTCGCGGACAAGCGGTGGAGCTGAAAGGGAGTTCTATTGGAGCCGGGTCCTATCGGTTGAAAAAAGCAGGACAGCCCGTTTTAGCTGTAGAAGGAATTGGGTCTGTTGGATCGAGTGGATTGATGGACGAGCTAACCCGTTCTGGCGGCGGAGTAGCTGTACTGACTCAGCCAATGATGCAATCTATGACTGAATCTGTGACTGAATCTATGACTTCAGCGGCAGTGCTGTCACCCCAGCGCCTGAGTCTGGCGGACACGCTCGATAACATTAGCTATCGGATTATTGGTTTGGGCTTTCCGCTGTTGACGATCGGGATTATCTCCGGGGGCGTCTGGGCCAACGAAGCGTGGGGATCGTACTGGAGCTGGGATCCGAAGGAAACCTGGGCCTTGATTACCTGGTTGGTTTTTGCAGCATATCTGCATTCGCGGATTACCAAAGGTTGGCAGGGTCGGCGTCCGGCTATTCTGGCTTCGATCGGCTTTGTCGTGGTGTGGATTTGCTATCTAGGGGTTAATCTTTTGGGCAAGGGACTCCATAGTTACGGTTGGTTCCTGTAAATCTGGGGTCTAGATTGAACGTTAGGTTGACCAAAGTTAGGTAAAAGCATGTCTCTTGATCCCCGTTTTTTGCCACTGGACGACGATGAGGTGCTCTATGTGCCATCAGGCAGTATTTTGATGTCAAACCCGACGTTTAAGGTGGGGGAATTTTTGGATTCTTTGGCCCAAACGGTTAGCGATCGTGAGTCTGAATGGTCGGAAGATCATGAGGGCTGGTTTGCTGATGGGGTGGAGTGCCAAGTCGTCCGTTTGACGGGTGCAGGTTGGCAACATGGTCACGTTAGACTGCGGCTAGAGTTCATGCCCTCGAAGGAGCCGGAACGACTGCCTGAGCGATCGACAGCGCGGGACGATCGGGTTCGGATGCGGGCCAAAACGGTTTCTTCTGAGGATCCAACTGTGCTATGAAACTTTCTTGGACGCCTCTCCATGCTCTAGTCCATCAAACCTTGCGCGACCGGAACCTTTTACCCAAACACTCTAGAATCCTGATTGCCCTCTCCGGTGGTCAGGATTCGCTGTGTCTGACCCAACTGTTAGTGGATTTGCAGCCGCTGTGGGGTTGGACGTTGGGCATTGTTCACTGCGATCATCGGTGGCGATCAGACTCTGCCGAAAATGCGGCCCACGTCGATCGGTTGGCCCAATCCTGGACGCTGCCGTGTCACGGTGCCGTTGCGCAAACCGATGTCTCGACTGAGGCAAAGGCCCGAGCTTGGCGCTATGAGGTCTTTAAACAGGTCGCAACCGAGGAGCGTTACGATTGCGTCGTCACCGGACACACCCGCAGCGATCGGGCCGAAACGCTGTTGTATAACCTTGTGCGGGGTAGTGGCACCACCGGGCTTCAGTCGCTTCAGTGGAGACGACCCATCACGGATGGTTTCTCTAACCTTGAAGTGGTGCGCCCGTTGCTTGAGATTGCGCGATCGCAAACCCTTAACTTTTGTACTTTGCGATCCCTGCCCATTTGGGAAGACAGTACGAATGACGATCTTCGCTACGATCGCAATCGGATTAGGCAGCAGATTCTTCCTCTTCTTACCGAAACGCTGAATCCCCAGGCCGAGCTGCATCTGGCTCAGACGGCTGAAATTTTGCGATCGGAGGTGGACTATCTTCAGCAACAGTTAGACCAGATTTATAGTGCGATCGTTCTAATAGATCCGATCGATCGATCGTTCAAAATCCATCGGCCAACGGCGGCAGCGCTTCATCTCGCTCTTCAGCGGCGGCTGATTCAGCGGGTTTGTCAAGACATTAAAAAATTCAACCCCACGTTTAGTCAGGTTGAATCTTTGATTAGACTATTTACGGCTTCCAATCGCACTCAAAGCGCTTCGCTTCCTAAAGGGAGCATTGCCGTGGTAGATGGAGACTGGTTGATGTGGTCTGCCTAACGGCCTATCTAGCCCACAGCCTATCTTACAGCCTGAGGTGACTGGAGGCTTTCAAAGGCTTGCTTCACATGGGCTAGGGCTTGGCGTTGTTCTACACCCGAAGCATCGAACTGGTCCAAACTGGCCGTAATGAATTCAGTCCGACCGCTAAGATCCGTCAAGCGATCTTGGAACGGTTGCAGCATTTCTTCGTAGAGGGCGACTTTACTCTGTATTTCGCGGAGACCGAGTTTCTGCGTTTGAAGCGTTAGGTTCTGCTGATCTAATTCCTGACGCCGCCGATCGAGATCCCCTGTTTGGCTATCGACCATGCCTTGAGTCTGCTTAATGGCACTGGTAATATGCTCAATCTGAATTTCCACCTGTTGAAGCTCTTGGGCACGCTCTTGGCGAAAACGATCGATTTGAGCAAAGACTGGACTAAGGTTGAGACCGGACTCTGACGCATGGGGATCATTTTTCCCTTGGCGACGGGCTAAAACCGACTGATGCTGATTTAGCAGGCTTTTCTTTTCCCTCAAGCTCCGACGTTGACCCACCAGTGTCTCATTAAGAAATTGGTAGGCATTTTGCTCATCAGCTCGCTCATTTTCAATGCTCATGCGATCGAAATCACTAACGGTCGCCATTTTGGCTTGCAGATCATCGATTTCTTTTTGCTTGTGGTCTAACTCTTCTTCCTGACCTAGTACAAACTGTGAGGACCTATTAAATTCCTGCGCTAGGTCTCCCACCAGGGTTCTCAGCGTTTCTAAGGACATAGACTCTAAGGCGCTGACGTCTACGGGCTGACCCACATCTACGCCCTCTAGCCCCTCAGTCATTCGATAAAGCTGATGATGAATGTCCTCATGGTGATCAAGCTGGAGCTGAATGGCTTGAGCAAAGTCTTGCTTCATTTGGAAAGAAGACTGCTGGACCCTTAGTTCGGTGCGTGCATTGACGAGAGATTCAGAGGCGTCGCGCCAAGCCTGCCAATCATTTTGCAAGGTCTGAGCTTGGTGGTCAAGATCCGCCTGCTGGTTTCCAAGAGCCGATCGGTAGTTTTCAAGTTGGGTCCAGTGGTGCTGAAGTTGCTGCTGTTGCTGCTCAATAACCTCATGGGCATAGATAGACTGCTCCTTCAGGGGAGCCACTGAGGCAACGGAGCCTTCAATTTTGTTGAGAAGCTGGCTGATCTGTTGAGCTTTTTCATCATCTAAGACGCTGCCGCTCCCCATCTCAGATTTACGCTCTTCAAGACGATTCATCTCACCTCTGAGATGATCCCAAGCGCCTTCGAGTTCCTGCTTTTGACGATCGAACTCGCCCTTTTGCCCTTCGACATCGGTCCTAATTTGCTCAAACTGCTGGCGCTGCTGCTCTAGTTGCTCAAAGTCGCTTTCAAGCTGTTCGAGTTGCTCGCGCCTAGCTTCCATTTCCATTTCTCGACGGTTCAGCTCTTGGCTTTGGTAGGTCAGGGACTGCTTCCACTGCTCAATCTCTTCTTCCTGAGTTTTGAATTTCTCTTGAAGACGCGAAAAATTTTGCAGGATGCTTACTAGGGGGCGTCCTGCCTCTTGGATTCGCTGGACCTGCTTGCTGTTGGTTAAGTCCACCAATAACAGCGCTCCGGGGCTGTAGCGAGATGCTTCATCCGCCGGAATTACCTCTTCCCCGGACACCGCCGTCCAACTTTGTTCCGTGCGCTGGCAAGCCAAGAGTTTTAACTCAGCTTTGCTCCCGCCCATCAGACCGCCTTTCTTCTGAATGACTTCTGCCAAATACAGCACGCGCTTAGCCCTCTACCTATGTCACAAGTCCTGATGTCCGATCGTAACAAATGAAATTACTCACTGAAACCTCTAGGCTGTTAATTTAGCTTAAAAGGCGGAGAAAAGTCTGCAAAAATCTACTTGACTCATTTTTTAATTATGCCCAAGGTTTTCCGCTTCCATCAGCTTAATGTAAAATCTCATTTGTGAGTCTAAGAGTCTAAAGAATAAAAAGTGGAGTCCATGCAAGGAGAACTCAGTGAAATCGATGTTCGCAGCATTCTCCAATTGGTAGAATTAGGGCAGCGCACCGGACAGCTTCTCGTCGAACCCTACGAGGGCATTGCTTTCCCAGGGCCATCGGGACGAACGTCTAGCCCGACTCAGACCGGAATTGGACGAGCGATGTACGTTTTTTTCATGAACGGTCGAATTATTTATGCCGGAAAGCCTGACATTGGGATTGCTCGGCTGCGAGGATTTCTAACCCGCCTCCGATCGACGAAAGCCCTCGATAGTCTGGACCGACTGGCCTCATCGATCGACTATTCCTCTTCGTCGGAGAGTGGTCATCCGTCGGAGAGCGCGCCTGAGTATGGCAGCCTCTGGGCGCTGCTTGAAAATCGGACCCTGTCCTCTGGGGATGCACGAGATATTTTGCATAGCATGGTCCATGAAACGTTATTTGACCTGCTCAGTTTGCGCCAAGGCCGTTTTATTTTTGAAATGGGTGCGCCACTTTCGCCTCAGCTTGAATCCTTCGAGATTATGCCCGTGGTGACGCAGGTGATGCATCAGGTCCAAGAGTGGAAGCAGTGGCATCCCCAAATCCATTCTCCAGAACAGGTGCTCACGATCGTGGACGGTGCGGCCCTCGCGGATGCGCTTCCTTCTACCACGCTTCACACGCTGCTGACCTATGTTGATGGGGAGACCTCCCTGCGACAAATCGCTCGTCTGCTGAACCGAGATATTAGCTCCGTCACCCGCGCCCTTTACCCCTGTGTCCAACGAGGATGGATCCAAGTCTCGTCGGGCGGAGAGCGTCTAGAACGAAGAATGGCTCAGGAATG
>JAYUJY010000003.1:0-10519 GCA_043764895.1 Synechococcales cyanobacterium
CGGATTTAGAAACTGAGGAACTGGCATTGCTTTCTAGACAATGAATTATAGTCTCTATAATATCCGATTTTATGCATTCTAGATGAGGGTCAGCTTATGGTGTTCATTCCAGCCCTAGGGAAGGTGGAGTATGGAGCTTGTGTGCTGTGGTTGGTACCGACGGAACAGCGACGGTTTTTGCCGTGAGTTGAGAGCCTACGCAACTGCATAGTCCGTAAATTTTCGGACGTCGGGATGATGCAGGCCAAGGACAATATCTTCTTTTGGGATCCCAAGATTGACCAAATCTGCGGCAATGTCATCCTCAGTGCTATTCCACTGAATCCAGATTTTATTGTGTTTAATATCAATATGAATCACACAACCATACACAAACTGATTCCCATCCCATCCGACATGAATGATTTGATAATGGTCACGTTCTTTGTCAAAAGCAACTTCAGTTTCGACATTACCATAGGATAGATTTTGATTCTCGCGTTGGAGCAGAAAGTCTTGAATAAGTTGTCGATAGTGCGTTAGCTTATCCATTGTGTGATGACCTCTGTTTCGATGTTGTAAGGGAGTAAACGAACTTTGTTTTTTTCAACCATCATTTTAGTAAATTCGTGTTGAAAAAAAGAGTCATAGGTTCGATCGGGAATGGCCAAGTAGAGCGTTCGATCGGGGTCTCTAATTCGCAGAGCACCTCGATAATTGATAAATTGTCCCAAAGCCGTGTGAGATTCGGAAATTGCAGATGCACCGATGAGAAAACTCTTCACTTCTACCGCGATTTACTTATATATTTGTCCTGTCACCTGCGGTGCTAGGGTTAGAAATGACAAGAAAATTGACTTCCTCCTGAGATAAGTTTTTGAAGCAATGCCTACTATTTGGAGGGACATAAAACCCCTCGCCTGCTGAAATCACAATAGTCTCAGTTTCAAATTCCAGCGCAGCACTTCCAGACAAAATATAGAAAAATTGTTGCGCAACAGAATGGAGATGCATTTGTTCACCAGCGCCAGCCGGAACTCGTTCCTGAATGATGCTCAAATTTGGAGTTTTCAAGAGATGCCAACCGTCACAAACTTCGCTCCAGATATAGTGTTCAGAATTACGTTGATTAACGGATACATGATTCATATCTAGTCTCGGACTGTCACCCTATATGGATACGCTTGTTAAGTATCATTATGTTCAATTTGTGCTTTGGATAGTTGCAGTGCCTGACTCATATAGCTGCGCCATAACAGGTTGATAATAACCCAAAGCACTGGAACAGCCATAATAGAACGTGCATTGAATTCATATCGCCACTTGATATTAGTCTGTCCTGATGTGCCGACACTAAACCACCACTCCCCGTGTGCCGAAATGGTGAGAAACCGAAGCAAGCTAGTGAAATTGCTAACGGTGTAGCTGAAATAACGGGGATACTCGTACTGGGTCAGTAATTCTTGAGCAGCGCTATGGTCTGAAAAACAGACGGTGCGCGTTTGCCCCGCTGTATTCCAACCGCCTACCTGATTCTGAGTGCCTGTAACCGATGGTAAAGGGCCATAACCCGTAAATATTGAAGTGAGGTCAATGGGCACAATATGCTCAAAAACCTTAGCTTGATTGGCCGTAACGGTAGTCTGTACGGTTGCTGAAAGTAAACTCATGCAATACGCTCCTTTTGATTATGACGAACTATCTTTATGAGCGGAGACCGCCGATGGGGCGAAGCTGCCGAATGAGACCGCTTTCAGAACGGTATCGCGGATGGGATTATTATGCCGTTGTACTTTTCCCATGCCCTGTTGCTCGAAGTATTTCGCATATTCAGCTTGATTTGTGATATCGGCCAAAATTACTCGGCCATTAGGTTTTAGCACCCGAATAATTTCATCCAACGCCTTGTAGCGATCGGACGCCACGTCCAAGTTATGGATAGCCCAGCTTGAAACAACCACATCAAAAGCCCGATCGGGAAAAGGGATCTGGCGCATATCAGCGGTTTTGACGTCAATGCGATCGGTCACGCCTTCGATCGCCGCGTTTTCTAAGGTCGCCGCTGCATCATTGTTGGCTTGATCGTTCTGTTGCCATAAATCGATGCCGATCGCTTTCCCAGAGGTTAACCGCTTGGCGGCACCGACTAGCATTAGTCCTCGCCCACAACCGATATCAAGCACCTGCTCATTCCCCGACCAGTGGATTAGGTCAAGGAGTTTTTCGCAATCTTTGAGCTTTTCGACTTTGCTGTAATAGAGCATCAAACTGGCCATGCCCAGGAGATAAGTCGTTGCAACGCCGGATAGTGCCGCAATGATGCCTTGCAGGGGTTGCCCAAATAAAGGTAAACGCAAAGCGATCGCGCAGACCATGAAGGCCGTTACACCCGCGATCGCAAAGAATCGCAATAGACCGGGCGCATCAATGCCATATTGAGGGCGTTGCATCGTAACTCCAGGATTAATCGAATCAATAGTTGGCCAGGTTTAATTAAAACGTATTATGTAGGTATTGCTCAAAACCAGTGACCCAGATGATATTGAAGCGACGATCCACTACCTTGTCCAGTTTCTCAGTCCGGGAATGCGATCGTAAATGACCCGTGATGACTTTAACCAGTTTTGTAGTACCTTACCCGCCGCCCACCACCTTGTGCAATGGCGCGGTTCGGATGTTTGGAAAGTAGGCGATAAATTATTTGCTATTGCCGATCGCCATGCCGATCTATTTTCCGGTATCACGTTCAAAACTTCTGCAACTGACTATGAAATATTACAGGAAATGCCGGGATTACGCCCAGCCCCCTACCTCGCCTCACGCGGCATGAAATGGATACAACATTATGAGCCACCGGGACTGAGTGATCCTGATTTGCGACACGCGATCGCTGAATCCCACCGAATCGTTGCGTTAGGTTTCTCGCAGCGGAAACGATCGGAACGAGGACTTTAATCGCCGTAGTTACAGCCTAAAATTCTGCTTTAAATATCCTGGCAAAGCCGTTGCGGCAATTGTTGAATCACTCGCTGAAACGGCGCACAATCTCTCAAACCGCGCGAAACGATTAGCGCCCCTTGAATGGCAATGATCGCATCTTCACCACGTTGCTGGGCCAGGTTTGATTCAACTCCTGCCCCGACGAGAACCTGCGCGATCGCCCCAATCCATCGGGACAAAGCATCTCGAATTTCATCATGGAACAGCGCATCACTGGCGTCCTCCATTGCCAAAACAGCCCATAGACAGGGATTTTGGCCTGCATTGAAAAAGCGACTCGTTTCCTCACCCATTACCTGAAAAATATCGATCGGCGATCGCGACTCATCTATCACCAGAATTGGTAAGATCTGCGTTTCTAACCACTGATTCACATCAGCGAGTGCAACTGCCGCCATCTCTGCCTTGCCACCGGGAAAGTGATGATAGAGACTGGCTTTTCCGAGTCCAGTGGCCTGGGCAATTTTCGCGAGGGTCACCCCCTCATACCCAAACTGTCGAAATAACTTGAGCAGAATCGGAACATAAGCTTGTTTAGACATACAGGTGGCTGAATCCGAAAATTACAGGACTTGATTGACATTATACCGAACGATCGGTACAGTCACAATAGACCGATCGTTCGGTATATTCTTCAGGAGAAATGCAGTGATTAAACTTTATGGTCATGAAATCTCTGGCAATAGCTACAAAGCCCGGTTGATGCTGTCATTACTCAATCTAGACTCTGAATGGGTCAACGTTGATCTCTTGACAGGGGCACATAAATCCCCGGAGTACCTCGCTATGAATCCCTTTGGTCAAGTTCCACTGCTCGTCGATGGGACAACCCAACTGGCTGATGCTCAAGCGATTTTAGTTTATCTAGCACGGCAATATGGCGGTGAATCCTGGCTACCGATCGCACCCCTACCCCTAGCTCAAGTTATTCGGTGGTTATCCACGGCAGCAGGTGAAGTACGGCAAGGTCCAGAACATGCAAGGCTCTATCACCTCTTTGGGTCCAGTACAAATATCAACATCGATCGGGCGACTCAAAAAGCTGAATTCATTTTGAATCAACTTGAGCAACATTTTAATCAACGCACTTGGTTAGAACTTGAGCAACCCACGATCGCTGATGTCGCAGTTTTCCCTTATGTCGCTTTGGCGCGCGATGGCCAAATTAACCTAGATGCTTATCCCCAGGTATTACAGTGGATTGATAGAGTGAAGCAACTGCCCGGTTACATTCCCATGGACGGGATTTAGCGATGGATTCACCCTTTCATTTAGGTGAGCAAGCCATTCAATCTCAGTTGGGTGTGCAGGACCGAATCGAGTCACAGGGTCGCCGAATCATTCGGGATTATCTCCTCGATGAACATCGGCAATTCTTCACCCAACTATCTTATTTACTCGTCGGCACAGTGGATGCGGCGGGTTGCCCTTGGGCCTCGATCGTCGTGGGACCACCGGGGTTTCTCACGTCCCCAGATGCTTATACCTTACAGATCAAGGCGCAACCCTTGCTAGGTGATCCCTTGATTCATAGTCTGAGTAATGGTATCGATATCGGTTTGCTCGGCATTGATTTACAGACCCGTCGTCGCAATCGTCTGAATGGCGTTGTCACAAACGTGAGTCTCGATCGCTTTGAAGTCGCCGTCCGTCAAAGTTTTGGTAATTGCCCAAAATACATTCAATCGCGAAGGGTCGAATTCTGTGATCCACCGCTAATCGTGCCTAAATCCATTAAGCCGATCGCGGTCTTCGGTGCCTCTGAACAAGCCCTGATTGCGGTGGCTGACACCTGTTTTATTGCCACGGCCTATCAAGTTGCATCTGCGGGAAATGCGCGGGGAGTTGATGTTTCCCATCGTGGCGGTAAACCAGGTTTTGTGCGGATTGATGACGAGCGCACTTTGACCCTCCCAGACTTTTCGGGCAATTTGTACTTCAATACCTTTGGCAATCTTGCGCTGAATCCACTTG
This sequence comes from Synechococcales cyanobacterium, assembly GCA_043764895.1. Lineage (GTDB taxonomy): Bacteria > Cyanobacteriota > Cyanobacteriia > Leptolyngbyales > Leptolyngbyaceae > JAAFJU01. The sequence goes on from JAYUJY010000003.1 coordinate 4,954, forward strand.
CTGGACTATTGTTTATCGATTTTAGCCAAGGTGACGTGCTTTATCTCACGGGCCACGCCGAGGTAATTTGGAAAGGGACGGAAGTTATAGCTTACGCCGGGGCAGAACGACTATTGCGCTTCCATCTCGATCGGGGCTACAGAGTTGAGAAGAGTTTGCCTCTGCGTTGGTCGGAACCTATCTTTTCACCTTATCTCGATCGAATGGGATAGGGGTAGAACACACATTTCAATCATTTTAGGAGAACCTCATGGAAACCAAACCACCCCTTCCACCCTTTACACTCGAAACCGCCACCGCCAAAGTCCAAGCCGCAGAAGATGCCTGGAATACCCGTGATCCCGATCGGGTCGTTATGGCCTACACCGAAGATTCGGAATGGCGCAACCGATCGGAGTTTGTCACGGGTCGCACGGCTATCAGAGCATTTCTCACCCGTAAATGGGCAAAGGAACAGGATTACCGTCTTCGCAAAGAACTCTGGTGTTTTATGGATAACCGGATTGCAGTGCGATTTGAATATGAATGGCACGATGCATTGGGCGATTGGCATCGGGCTTATGGGAATGAGAATTGGAAGTTTGCAGCAAATGGTTTGATGATGAAACGGTTTGCCAGTATTAATGATGTGCCGATCGAGGAATGCGAGCGAAAGTTTCGCTGGGACCGTAGTTAACGACTGCTATAACGCCGTGACTCCCAATAGCCGATCGCCAGCCCTAGCCCTACAGCCCATAGCAACCAAGCCGCCGCTAATAACAACTGCCCTGGCTCAACCAGACCATACCACTGTCGGAACCAAGTCAACCCCACCCCATCCAACACCGCTGCCGAGATCGTTATCACTACCGTTGCTGTTAAGAGATTTTCGCCCTCAACGTTTCCGATCGTTGCCCCAATTTTGACGAGTACCCACGAGAGCGGAATCGATGCGACGAACCAGCCCAGTAGCCAAGGATTGCCATTGACGAACAAATGTTCACCCAAAAATCGGATAAACAGCACGCCTTCAAACCAAAACATCGCGCCAAGACCCACGAACAGAGCAAGGTTGATCGGCTTCTCGTTGTTCATCGTATTCATAGTATTTTCTCGCTGAAATAATGTTATTGTAATGGTCATTACGTTAATTACTGTAGTAGCTATTACAATAACTGTCAACCCATGAGTCGCCCCCTTGAACCGGAGAAGAAGCAAGCGCTGTTAGAGCAATGTCTCGAAGCTGCAATCGTGTCAGGCATGATTGATCTCAGCATCAATACGATCGCTAAGAATATTGGTACGAGTGGACGAATGCTGGTTTATCACTTTGGTTCCAAGCAAGAACTAGAGCGCCAACTCATTACGCTGTTAGAGATTCGCTTACGTGAAAAACTCTGGTCCTTCCAAACGGTATCTTTAGAAGTGGGTGGCAATCTAGCGGGACCCTTGCTAGAAATGTGGCGACATTTGACTTCAGCCGAGATGAATGGCTTGCTAAAACTGACGATGGCACTCAATCAACGGGCTATCCAAGGTGATGTTGAAACGCAACGTTTCTTAGAACGTGAGAATCAACAATGGGTCAATGCTTTAACGCTTCTAACTAACGATGAAACGATCGCTTTAGCACTATTACACTTGTTTCAGGGAGCCATTCTCGACTTTTTGACGACGGGTAATGCAGAACGGGGAGGACAAAGCATTAAGCGGTTTGCGGAGACTTTGGGTAGTCTTGACATGAAGATTTAAAAGGTACTACGATTAACTGACTGGGCCAAATTTCAAATGAGACAGTCTCGTTAAATTAATAATCCGGACAGTTTTTAAAATGCGGTTTTAGACTCACATTCTACTGTTGCTCATCAAGCCCTGTCCGAATTGTTCAACAATGGGTTATGCGTTCAATTGATACAGTGAAGGGCTGGATTGGACTCGGACGATGACTTTGCGAATAGCACAGTGGCCAAGAGAAACGCCAATGCGTTGACGGGTTTTAGCTTGGATAGAAGAGTCGATCGGACCATAGAGTTCATTAATGACGTTATCAATAGAAAAAATGCGCCCGCTATCTTTTTTGAAGACCTTGGGAATGGCTTCAGGAAGATCCATGTCCTTAAATTCAGACTTTAACGGAGGAGTCTCGACGGGAGATGATTTAACTTTAGGCTGTTTATGTGTTTTAGGAGCTTTGGACGCTTTTGTTTTCTTACCGACTTTTTCTGGTCGATCGATTGGAAGGGCGATCGCAGCAACTTCAGGTTCTTCTTCGATCGCTTTCTTCTGCTTGCCCTTGGTTAAGGTTTTTACATCAGGTGTGGCTTGAGAGGTATTTCCGAGAAGGGCCTTGATGTGAGCGAGACTGGCATCGATCGTCGCAGTGGCGTGTTCTACAGCGGCATGGACAATGGCATCGCGTTCAGAGGCAAGGCGATCGCACTGTTGTTCAAGTTGAAGTCTAAAGTCGGGGGTGAGAACGCTGAATTCCATAGTGATTGCTTAATTTTGGGTATTGAGTAGAAGTATATCGGTGAAATGAGAGTTTGCATCATATGAATTAGGAAGGTAGAACGATTTGGATTAAAGCTTGTGTGTCTATCTTGTACTACAAATGAGGTTTATGTAGGACAAGAGTGCGATTCGTTTCCAGCCTAATCCATAAGCTGGACAAGAGCTACAGCCTTCTGTAGACCCTTGAACTCTCAGATGATGGAGGTGCAAGTCCTCCCGTCCAAGTCCAGGACTGACTCAAACCTACCCACACCGACCTGACTCGGAAATCAGGAGAGTGAAGCTGGGAATAGGGCGGAATCAGAGGCAAAGCGTAAACGCCACACTGCCGCTAAGGAGTCCCCAGGATGAAGCGCCGTAAAAAGCATCTCACTACAAAGCAGGAATACGTTAATCATCGGACATCCTGACTTCATCACTGCTAATACTCGCAGCACAAGCTTGTAGTAGCTGCAAAGGACAAGAGTAAGTGATAGGTGAAATGGCGACATCTAACGGGACAATCAATCGTCTGAGGGAACGAATAAAAACTGCTGCCTAGTCTATGGGAGGTCGAACCCATAGTAAGTACGACGAGGTATGTAAGCCTAGCAGCAGGGTAGGATGACCCGTAATTGGGTCAAGGCTCAAAGACTATATTCTATGAAGTACGAGAGTATGATTAGGCATCATCTATGATGAGTGAATCTTGGAAAACCCTCACCTGGAAGAAATTCCAAAAGACAGTTTTCCGCCTCCAAAAGAGAATATACAAAGCAGTGAGAGTTGGAGACAAGCCTAGAGCGAAGTCTTTACAAAAGCTTTTACTCAAGTCTTATGCAGCCAGAATGATCGCCATTCGGCAAGTTACGCAGTTAAATCAGGGGAAGAAAACCGCAGGTGTGGATGGCAAAGCGTCACTGAATTTCAAAGCACGCTTTGCTCTGGAAGTCATTCTCAGAACCAACGCCACAAAGTGGAAACATGAAAAACTCAGAATCATTCCCATTCCCAAGAAGGATGGAACGACTCGGCAGTTAAAAGTTCCCACCATCGCTGACCGAGCTTGGCAATGCCTAGTAAAGCTAGCGCTCGAACCTGCGCATGAAGCAATATTCCACGCAAATAGCTACGGATTTAGAACAGGTCGTTCAGCGCACGATGCGCAGAAACTCCTATTCCTAAACCTGAATAGCCATGTCAAGGGAATCGAAAAACGAGTTATCGAACTTGATATCGAAAAATGCTTCGACCGGATCAACCACTCAGCCATTCTGGATCAAATGACTGCCCCGCAGATAATCAAGCACGGAATTTTCCGATGTCTGAAAGCGGGCATCACGCCAGAATTTCCAGAGCAAGGAACACCGCAAGGTGGGGTGGTCAGTCCACTACTAGCCAATATCGCGCTCAACGGTATTGAGAACATTCACAAGTCTGTTCGGTATGCAGACGACATGGTGTTCGTGCTAAAACCCCACGACGACGCTGACGAAATCCTGGTCAAGGTGGCGGAATTCTTAGCTGAACAAGGCTTAAATGTAAGCGAAAGGAAGACAAGAGTGACAGGCACGACCCATGGATTTGACTTCCTAGGTTGGCACTTTAGGGTGCAAAACAACGGCAAATTTCGATGTGTACCCTCCAAGGATAACTATCTGAAATTCCGTCAGAAGGTAAAAGCCATTGTCAATCACTCGAACTATGGTTCTAAGGTAAAAGCAAGCAAGCTGGCACCCATTGTCAGAGGTTGGAGACAATACCATAAGTATTGCAAAATGAACGGGGTGTGGTTCTCCCTCAGCTCCATCAGAGAGCGTACTTATCGAGTCTTCAACAAGGAACCTAAGCAGGACCGATACTCCAGCAAGATATTGCTGAAAATCGGGTTTCCAGCAGTTTCCTACTCTGAAAACAGGCACATCATGGTCAAAAGGGACAAGTCCCCCTACGATGGCGATCTCAGCTACTGGAGTGAGCGTAATAGCAAACTCTATTCTGGAAGAACCGCGAAGACCTTGAAACGCCAGAGCCATTCATGTGGATACTGTGGACTGAAAATGACTTCTGAGCAGAGAGTGCATCTCCATCATGTAGATGGAAACCATGCCAACAATCAGTTCAGTAATCTCATGGCGGTTCACGAATCTTGCCACGATTACATTCATGTGGAATCGGCAAGAATTATCCGTATGAGCAAAGGGGAACCAAGCCCCAATTGAGTCGGGAGCGCAGTGCGGTGAAAGTCGCACGCTGCGATCTAAATGAGAGGGGCGAGGCATAATAGCCTCCCTCGACTCAACCTGGAGAGCTTTTGAGATGGGTCGATCGGCTTCAAACACCTATAGATCAACGAATTAGAGCGATCGGTCTGAGTGTCACAAGATCGGGATTTATCGGGCCAATCATTTTGAGAGTTCAAAAAATAGACCCGATCGTAGGGTCGATCGGGTCTGGGTCTAGCTAAAGGTCATCCTGATCAAAGCCATCACCAGGATTATCGTCTTTCCAATCAATGATTTTGAAGTCTTCGACAATGAGAATGGGATCATTTATTTTGATAGTGCCTTCTTGGCCATTGAGGACGATCGCTTTTTCGTATTGGCGGAAGTCCATGCGACCGCTGACTAGAATGCGATTGCCTTTACCGAGATATTTTTCGATTGCCTTTCCACGACCGTTCCAAGCTTCACAGCGAAACCAGGTGACTTTCTCTACTTTGTCTCCAGCTTTGGATTTGTAACTTTCGTCTACAGCGATGTCGAAGTGGGTGACGGTGGTTTCGGTGCGGGTGTCTCGGGTGATAGGGTCATTTCCGAGACGACCGAGGATGGTGATTTGGTTTAGTCCAGCGCTCATGATGAATTTCCTTCAGTGGTGAAGTTTAAGGTTCTGAAGGTTCCTAGGTCGCCACGGCGCTAGCCCGGTTTGGATCATGTTTCAAACGTCGTTACTCTGAATATCCGGTGCAATGAGCCGATCGTACAACAGGTTAATGCCAATAGACTTATCCATAAATTTATAAACGTTTCTGTGACTGGGCTTCAGGAAATCTGACCCAGCTTAATTATTGCTCAATAAATTAGTTAATGACGTA
>JAYUJY010000004.1:0-10478 GCA_043764895.1 Synechococcales cyanobacterium
TCGGATTTAGAAACTGAGGAACTGGCATTGCTTTCTAGACAATGAATTATAGTCTCTATAATATCCGATTTTATGCATTCTAGATGAGGGTCAGCTTACTGCGCAATCTCATCAAGGACAATCAACGTCGGACGGTCTTGAATCAACTGCCGTAAAACCCCCGTTCCAGGACTAACTCGCTTTTCATCAGACCCTTTCAGTAACCCATATCCAGCAATACCACCCAATTGATACGCAATCTCACCCCACAGCGTATAAGTCGTAATCCCACTTTCGGGGTGAAAGTCCCCATTCCCCGGATCTAAATCCTGACAGGTCAAGGCCGCAACCTGAATAGGAGCATCTGGCAAAATCTTCAAATCATCCGTAAACCGCTCTAATCCAGGAATCGATCGGCCATTTCGAGCAATATGCCACAGCGCAATCTCATCATGTGTCTTCCCACCCCCAAAACTCGTCTCCAATCGAATGACAGGAGCACCAACCGATTTTGCAGTGAGGCGTCCAAAAACTTCTGTTAGAAGGGTTTTCAAGCCATCCGTTGGAAATGTATTAGCAAAGAACAGTTCAGCGTTTTGATAAATCGGGGGTGCATCCCCATCTACGACCAATTTCAGCTTGGCGGCAAATAAATCTAGCGAAAGCTCTCCAGATAGGATTTCGTCGCGGGGAGTGCAGGTATCTAGAATCGACGATAGAACAGCCATAAAATTTAGATTTAGAGAGATAAAATAAACCAACTTCTTACAAGCTGAAGAAGTCCACTCTATTTTGGCATCGTTAGCAAAAAATAGCACTGATTGATCCGTTGCAAGCGGTATTTGTAAGGGAAATTCAGTGTATTCAAGGGCTAATCGATCTGAGATGATCATTTCAAACCGCAATTCATCCATCCCGAACCCGGCGATCGCCGCGATGACCTAGGAACCTTCAGAACCTTAAACCTCACTACTGAAGGAGATTCATCATGAGCGCTGGACTAAACCAAATCACCATCCTCGGTCGTCTCGGAAATGACCCCATCACCCGCGACACCCGCACTGAGACCACCGTCACCCATTTCGACGTCGCCGTAGACGAAAGCTACAAATCTAAAGCTGGAGACAAAGTTGAGAAAGTTACCTGGTTCCGTTGTGAAGCTTGGAACGGTCGTGGAAAAGCGATCGAAAAATACCTCGGCAAAGGCAATCGCGTTCTCGTCAACGGTCGCATGGACTTTCGCCAATACGAAAAAGCGATCGTCCTCGGTGGTCAAGAAGGCACCGTCAAAATAAACGACCCCGTTCTCATCATCGAAGATTTCAAAATCATTGATTGGAAAGACGATAACCCTGGCGACGGCTTTGACCAAGATGAAATTGTGTGACAAGCTGTGACCCCAATAAATAAGGTCACCACGAAGAACCGGAAACGGAATCGTGAACTTCTCTAAGATGGAGGTGAAAGCCCTCCCGTCTAGATCCTGGACTGACTCCCAACCGTCCACACTGAGTAGACTCGGAATTCTACAGAGTGAAGCTGGAAAGAGGAACGCAATCAGACATTTCATGCGGAATGACACTGGCGTCAACGGGGAGATCGCATGGTGAAACAGATCCTAGAAAAGCGTCTAATCTTGATGTGGGGGCGCATGACCCAATCCCCCACAACACCTACAATACCCGCTGAAGCATAATTTCACTATCAGCAAGGATTTTGGGTAGTAGGTAGGCGAAATGGATACACCTAAACGATTTAATGATCTTAGAGAGGAACTTGGAAAAACGATAGATGGGTCTGGTGACAGTCGAATCACCAGTAAGTAGACGAGTAACCTAATCCCCACTATCGGGTAGGATGCGGCGTAATTGCTGCAAGGACTTCAGAGTATATAACACGGAGTAGAGCATGGTTAGACACAGCAACGCTAGTGAACTTTGGAAGAATTTAGACTGGAAGAAACTCCAGAAAGAAGTCTTCCGCCTGCAATGTCGAATATATAAAGCCATGAGAGCAAACGATAATCGTAAAGTTTTGTCGCTTCAGAAGCTCTTACTGAAATCCAAAGCTGCAAGGCTTATCGCAATCAGACAAGTCACCCAACTCAACCAAGGGAAGAGGACGGCAGGGGTCAACGGCAGGAAAAATCTAGACTTCAGCGAACGGCTTGAACTAGAGGAAACTCTAAGAAAGCACTATAGTCACTGGAAACACTTAGATTTACGCGAAATTCCGATTCCAAAGAAAGACGGCACCATGAGGTTACTCAAGGTACCAACAATCGAAGATCGGGCATGGCAATGCCTAGCAAAACTTGCAATAGAACCCGCCCACGAAGCCACTTTCCGAGAAAAGAGTTACGGATTCAGACGGGTGCGACCTCGATTTAATACGATTAAAGGGAGATAGGAAACCCATATTGGTTGAGCTTATCCCAGAATTGACTCCAACGAGTCGGCGTTAAAACTAAAGCTCTTAAACTGAGTACCACGGCTGCACCCGTTTCTTTCCATCGCATTCCAGAACAGCATAAGCGTTGTTTAATCACGGTTTTACAGGCCGCCTCAGTGACACCCGACCCAATCGGATAGGCCCGGTCACGGTAATCGGAATAGTTCATTTGATGAAGATGATTATGATAATAGGTGACAGCGGCATTCAGTTTCTCTTGAATGACTTTGGTATGGTTCGAGTCCTGGGATAGCTTAAGCATTTGTTTGTAGAGTAGCGTCGCTGAAGCTGCTTCATGCTTCAGTTGATGACAACTTTGAATCAAATATTGCTTTTGTTGGCTCACGTCATCCGGGTAAAGTGCTGTAGCAACTGCACCGAGATAGCCCGATGCATGATAGAAATCCAGAATCTGTTGACTCGTATGCTTTTTGAGAAATTGCCAGTTTGAAGCGGCTCCATCCGCAATGCCGATATAGATGGCTTTGGGATAACGGGCTTTGGTTCGCTCAATTTCCCTCTCCAGACGCTCTAAAAACGTGGCTTTGCCATATTCTGGGGTCGCACCGATATAAATCGTATGCTGTCGTTCTCCGTCGATGTCATAGAGGCTAATCGTTCCGACCATCGCTTCTCGCCATCCCGTCTCACACATCAGCATACAAGTCCCATCTAAGCCAATGGCGACACTATGGATCGGGGTATCCATTTGGGGCGGCACATAGTTCCAACTTTCTTCTTTCGCTTCAATAATGCTGGCAACCGCTTCGCTGACTCGTTGAATATAGGAGACGGCGACTGCTCGTGCATGGTTTTCGGATAAGTCTCTTTGAACCTCGCGGGCTGAACCATAGGCGAGTTTTGACGAGACCTGTTTCGCAAAAAATGGCGTCGATGTCATGATAATTCGGGCGTCTCGCTCCATGGGGCAATAGGTTTTGCCACCCCCTGAGCGTTGATACACATGGCGATTGACAATCACTTCACCATACGGAGTTTGATACGCTTTTGGTTGTTCTCCCTTCGTACGCATCACCTTTCCGGCGATCTCTATGGCTGAACCATCTGTATCCAAATACTTCAGGGCGGACAACGTTGCAATACTCCCGGCTTCATTGAGGCTTGCCTGTATTTACTCTTCACTCGTCAACATTGAACGACTCAGGTCGATCGTCACTTCTATCTTTACTTGCGTCCCTTCGATACCCAGTAATTGAGCGCCCATTCTTTCTCCTTGTGCGCTTGGAAACCGCGCATTATTTCTATTTGATTATTGTATCAAACAAGGGTCGCACCCATTCAGACCGGGAAAAAGTACTCACGACGCTCAACATATGGTTATCCATAGCCTGAGTTCTAGAAACTCAGGGATTTACAAGATGGTCATCGAATTGGACATTGAGAAATGTTTCGATAGATTAGATCACAATGTAATCATGAACCAAGTGATCGCACCGCGAGGAATCCAGACCGGGATCTATAGATGTTTGAAATCCGGAACAAACCCCGGATACTCAAACTCGGGCACACCTCAGGGTGGTGTAATAAGCCCTCTACTCGCGAACATAGCCCTAAACGGTATTGAAGATATCTGTAAATACCACGGAGGGAAGTTCAGAGGAAAGAGGAAACGCATAACGCCTAAAACCCCAATGGAGGGAATTGTCAACCCAATGATCCGTTACGCGGATGACATGGTGGTCATACTCCCACCCGATATAGATCCACAGGGTGAACTTGACAAAATCGCGAAATTCCTTGCAGAACGCGGACTACAAGTCAGTGCTAAGAAGACAAAAATTACGAAATCGACAGATGGATTCGATTTTCTAGGATGGAATTTCAAAGTTAGACCCAGTGGCAAAGTGATTAGCACCCCATCAAAGGATAACTATGAAGCAGTCAAAAAGAAGATCAAAAACATCGTCCAAAACTCTCAATTAGGTGCCAAAGAAAAAGCGCGACTGATCGCCCCAATCGTAAGAGGATGGAGAAATTACCATCGACACTGCATAATGACTGGGATGAATCATAGTCTCTGGGGAATAGAGCACTCCACCTGGAAGAAATTCAGGAAAGAGAAAACTGCTACAACGGAATCGACGACCCAATTAATCGAAACCGCATTCCCCAAGGTACCCGTTAAGTTCTTCGGTCATAAGTTCGTTAAAGGGTCTAAATCTCCATTCGATGGCGACATCGTTTACTGGAGCAAAAGACAATCCAACAACTATGACAACGAAACGGGTAAAGCGCTTCGCAAACAGGCATTTACTTGTGGATTGTGTAACCTCGGATTCGTAAGTGAGGAAAGAATACATCTTCATCACGCCGATGGTAATCACGATAACTGGAAAAAGGATAACCTCCTAGCTGTCCACGAATCGTGTCACAAGATTCACCACATGGGCAAACGAAGTTCGGGAGCTGGATGCACGGAAACGGGCACGTCCAGATCTAACTGAGAGGTGCGACGGGTAATATCGTCCATCGACTCAAACTAACTAGACCTAGACCCGATCGCACCTACGATCGGGTCTATTTTTTGAACTCTCAAAATTCTTAGCCCGATAAACCCCAATCTTGTGACACTCAGGCCGATCGCTCTAATTCCTTGATCTATAGGCATTTGAAGCCGATCGATTCTTCTCAGAAGCTCTTCGTCTTGTCCTACACAAATCCCATTTGTAGTACAAGATAAGCACACAATCTTCAATCCAAATCGTTCTACTCCCCTAATTCATATGATGCAAACTCTCATTTCACCGATATACTTCTATTCAATACCCCAAATCAAGCAATCATTATGGAATTCAGCGTTCTCACCCCCGATTTTAGACTTCAACTTGAACAACAATGCGATCGCCTCTCCTCTGAACGCGATGCCATTGTCCAAGCTGCTATAGAACACGCCACTGCGACGATCGATACCAATCTCGCTCACATCAACGCCCTTCTCGGGAATACCCCCCAATCACCTGACGTAAAGCCATCGACCAAGGGCAAACAGAAGAAAACGATCGAAGAAGAATCTGAAGTTGCTGCGATCGCTCTTCCAATCGATCGGCCAGAGAAAGTCGGTAAGAAAACAAAAGCATCCAAAGCTCCTAAAACACCTAAACAGCCTAAAGTTAAATCAGCTCCCGTTAATGCTCCTCCCTTAAAGTCTGAATTTAAGGACATGGATCTTCCTGAAGCGATTCCCAAGGTCTTCAAAAAAGATAGCGGTCGCATTTTCTCCATTGATAACGTTATTAATGAACTCTACGGTCCGATCGACCCTTCTATCCAAGCCAAAACCCGTCAACGCATTGGCGTTTCTCTTGGCCACTGTGCTATTCGTAAAGTCATCATCCGAGTCCAATCTAGTCCTTCAATGTATCAACTGAACGCATAACTTAGAGGAACGATCGCCATGCCCTTTACTGCCAAAGTTATTACGACTGATGAGTGGAATGCAAAGCCTCCTGTGCTGGGAGAATCACCCTTTGCCCCCACGAACCCCCTGTACATTGTGATTCACAATACCGATACCCCAAATGCCCTCGAAGCTTTCTCTGAGAACACTTTGGAGGGTGCAAAGCAACTTGCCCGTGACATTCAACATTGGCATATGGACGACAATGGTTGGTCCGATTCTGGCCATAACTTCCTGAACACCACGGGAGGTTTTATTCTCGAAGGCCGACATGGAACGCTCAATGCTATCCAGCAAGGACGGTGCATTAAATCAGCCCACGCGGCCAAAGACCCCGGCAAGCTAGGCGGTGGAAATCAGTCCCCTGGCATTGAAAATGAAGGGAATTTTATGACGTTTCAAATGGAACCTAAACAGTGGGATAGCCTAGTCCAACTCTGCATTTCCCTTTGCAGCTCTTGTAAAATTAGCCCCATTAATATTAAAGGCCACCGGGATTTTAGCGAGACCGATTGTCCGGGTGACTGGCTTTATAATCAGCTTCCACGCCTCCGCAAAGAAGTAACAGACCGCCTGGAAATTAACTTAAGTCGAGATGATTTAAGTCAAAATCCACCCATCCGATCGTTACAGCTTGGCTCCAACGGTGACGATGTGCTGAAACTCCAAAAAGCACTTTTTGCTAAAGGGTTTAAGCCGGGAGATCTCGATGGCGTTTTTGGTGAAAATACCAGAGGTGCCGTGATGGCCTTTCAGCGATCGATCCAGTCTAAGTCGATCGACGGCATCGTCGGCCCAAAGACTCGCTTAGCGCTTAACCTTTGACCTCATTGCCATCAACGTAGGCTCATCTTTCTCAAATCAGGGCGAAAATCGTCGTAAGCATTAATAAGAAAATATTCTCTTTCAAAATGTACATTCTTGTGACAATTCATTATCTGTCCAAATTATTATAAAAAATTGATTAACTTATCTTATAACTAGGTTGTGAGGATATTTTGTCTGGAACAAAGTCCAGAATTGATCATTCAGTTACCCATCCCTCTATAATGCAAGATCCTCTTAAATTGACCGAGACATATAAGCCCAAAATTGATGCCAATATATTGCAAAATTTACACCAATCTCGCCACACCTATCGACTTGCAATATTCATTCTCTTGTATCTACTCTCACTCAGTTTAATTGGGAGTCTTTCTCTCTTTCAAATTGAGTGGAATGCTTTTTTCTACTTGCCAATTTATCTTCTGGCCGCCGCTTCTCTCCATGGGATTAGCCTCTTCACTCACGAGGGTGTCCATGGTGTTCTAAGTCAGTCCCCGGCTTGGAACCGTGCATTGAGTATGCTCTGTGCGTTACCTGTGCTTCAAAATTATGCGGCTTACCGAGTTCTACATCTCAAGCATCATAGTCATTTGGGACAGCCGGGAGATCCCGATCGCTATAAGAATTATACCCAATGGTCAATTCTAGAATTCCTTATGCATTGGGGACGATTAATCATAGGTTATCCGATTTATATTGTTGCTATTCCAATTTTAGGATTGCAACAAGGGAGTTGGACTGATCGGTTTTGGATCACAATCGAAATGGTGATGTTAATGAGTGGGATTTGGGGCATTTTACAACTGAATGTTGCGCCCGATATCCTCATTCATGGCTGGTTACTGCCAATGGTCTTAATTAATTTTATGGTAAATATCCGAGGAATGAGTCAGCATACTTTGTTGGAAGAAGAAGAAAATTTAGTTCGGGGGACCAGAAGTATTTTGACCCATCCGATTGTAAAGTTTTCATGTGCAATGAAAACTATCACCTCGAACATCATCTCTATCCTGCGGTGCCTTGGTACAACTTACCCAAACTGCATCAGTTCATTGAGCCAGAATTGAGATGTCAACAAGCGCCCTTTATTCCGTCTTATACCTCGTTTGTCCGCGAATTTGTGACGACCAGTTTCGATCGTCTTCAACCGTTCAGTCGTCCGTAAACCATACCCTATCTGCGATCGATGCTAACCCAAGAACGTCAAATTACTGCCTCCAATTCCCGCTGTTACCCTGTCCTTCAGGGCGATCAATTCGTCGAAGTTGTTTCTCAAATCGCCGCAAAATATAATTTTCAAGAGCATCCCTATCTGCTTTGGATGCAGGCTGACCTGACCAGCCGATCGCAGTTCTGCCAGAGTCAGCTTGGGTTTCGTGAGGCTGTCGAGTCTTTCTCTCAGGCGATCGCCGCCGTCATGGCTCGGGTTCCTAGAGTTGAAAATAGATTGATGTTGGTCGATAATCTTGCGGAAGAACATGGTCATGGTCATTTGCTTCGATCGCATACATATACCTTTAGGCAATACTTAGTTGCCCTAGGTGCTACCGAGGCAGATTTACAAACTCCAGCTCCAATAGGGGTTCTGGGATTTAATCAATCCATTCTTAACTATTGTCTGGTCCAGCCTGCCGAATTCAGTGCAGCCCTGCTCGGAATGATCGAACATCTGTACATTGGAATTAGTCAAACGATTGCAAAAACGATTCACAATCGAGGTTGGACGGTTCCTGGAAATCAGTCTCACTATGCTGTTCATGAGATTTTAGATGTCGAACATTCTCGCGAATTATTCAAAATCAGTGAACCGTTTTGGCAGGAAGGGCGATCGTCGTCGCGCAGAGGAATTATTCAGGCTATGAATTTGGCTGCCTATTACTTCTGGAATTTATATCAACATTTACAACCGATCGGAGCCTTACAGGATGAAAGTCACCTCTGAATTGTCCTTTTCTCAAGTTCGGGAAGATCCAGAAACGGATTTGCGCGTGGTGGAACGATTAGCAACGATGCTCGATCGACCCCTGAGGGTGTTGCTGGTGGCGTCTGGTGGCTGTACTGCACTGAGTCTTCTCAGTAATTCATCCATTGCCCATATTGATGCGATTGATGTGAATCCTGCGCAACTGCATTTAGTCGAACTTCGTCGTAGTGCGATCGCGACACTTTCGATTTCTGAACAATTTGAACTCATGGGTATTACGCCTGCAAGTTCAATACAGCGACTTGAACGCTACAAGCAATTGCGATCGGCGCTGCCTTTTGAGAGTCAAGTCTTTTGGAATGAACGATTAGATCAAATTGAATTTGGGGTTAATGGCATAGGAAAGTTCGAGCAATTATTTCGACGACTCTCAGCGCAAGCTAAAGCGTTAGGGTTAGATCCATTGCATCAACCGAAATTTTCGATCAATCATCCGCAATGGAATGCATTATTTGAATCAGTGTTTGAACGATCGGTATTAATTTCAACCTTTGGCGAGGCTGCGGTTAATTATTCGATGGATCGAAGTTTTGGTAAACATTTTGCAGACGTGTTTGCCCAAGCGTTAGTTAGATTTTCACCCCTAGAAAACTATTTTCTGACTCAAGTTTGGGACGATCGCTATGCCTATGGTGCAGATGGACTCCCTTGTTATTTGCAATCGAATTACCAATCAAAAATACTGAACTTGGGACTCGATCGGCTCCAGCTTCATCTCGGTAGTTTTCCAGAACTCATGGTCACATTAGGAATGTCTCAGCCTTATGACCTGATTCAATTTTCCAATATTTCCGATTGGATGTCTGTTCCAGAACTCAAGACACTCCTGAAAAATGCATCTCAATGTTTGACCTCTGGCGGCGCGTTGATTGGACGACGACTCAATGGCGATCATCATCTGGGTGATCTGATGGATCTCTTTGTCAAGGTCGATCGCTCATTCAGTCATTCACTCCAAACATTAGATCGATCGTTTTTTTATTCAGAAATTGTAGTGGGATATCGTCCATGAATATCGAATGTTTAGGCCCTAAAACACGTCTTCAATTTCAGTCCCAAATTGCTTCTCTAGAACACTTTGCCAGTTACCCCTGGGGTAATGATTATTTTAAAATAGACCATGGAAATGATTATTTTGCATTTTTCGATCGCTTAGGCAAAGTTGATTACTATGTCTGTCTGAGTGAACAGCGACAAGTGCTTGCTGTCGGTGCAGGGATTCTTAGAACGGTTCGCATTAGTCAGGCAACCCCATCACAAGCCACCTGGTATCTTTGCGATCTAAAAGTTCATCCTCAGCATCAAAACCAGCGGTTGTCGTTACGATTATTACGCCATGCGATCACTCTGGGACAGCCAAGATGCGATCGGGGCTATTCAATTTCGATGGATCCTGTACCGGGTCAACCTAGCCCATGGATTAGAATTCTTGAGAAGTTGAGCATCCTTCCCTTCCGCTATAGTTGTGCGCTCAATTTATATAGTCTGAGTGCCGATAGCCTCACAGAAATTCTCCCAAATCTTCAACAAACCTATGGCAAAATTGGCTATCGGTCGCTTCGGGGCAAAAAAGATTTGCGACTTCAAAGCACCCACAGCAACATCCCGCTTCTGCATTTAGAATGGGGTGATGCGCTGCTGGATGAAGAAAATCTTTTCTGGGAACCGTTTCCTGACTATATTCATTTGTTCTGTACCCCTGTGGGCAGTCCGATCGCCCAGTATTTGTCCAACCAATCGATCGTGCCTTCCGGGACGGCAAGTGTAGTGAGTCGTGGGATGGAAGAGTGTGACTGGAACTTCATCATGACAAGTGAAATT
>JAYUJY010000005.1:0-46756 GCA_043764895.1 Synechococcales cyanobacterium
TCCACCTTGAGGAAACAGGGGGCTAATGTGTTGGATGCTCTGGTTCAATTATTTATGGGCGATCCGATCTCTCCTCTTCCACTGCCTGAGTAGTTACCTTAATTCAATGTAAACATCGTCGCGAAGTCTATAAAAAACAATAATCGAGCAACTGAAAAGCTAATAGAAAATCGATCGTTATGACCGGGTAAGATACACGATCGAGTTCCGCAACTGCCCAATCATGGGACTAAGAATCCTCAACTAAAATCTCAAAACTGGCGATCGTCCAGGGCGGTACTTCATTCGACTGGCCGTCCAATGGGTCTTCTAGCAGATCTAAGCGATCGCCCAACCGAAGTCTTGGAGCAATCTCAGGTGTGGTTTCTAAGGTGACAACACTGCATTCGCCTTGGTATTCATAACCGCGAAGAATATATTTATTTCGATCGGCTTCTGATTGTTTGATCGCCATGAGCATAAGCGTAGGTGCTTGCAGGTTTAGAAGCGTTGCAATACCGGGCAATCGGCCTTGCATAAGTCGTTCATTGGGGACGATCGCTTGTAGTGGCAAACTCAGTTCTAGAGAACGTTTTGGGGTTTCGGCGGTTTTCCAGTTTCCGGCGTGAGGATAAACCCCGATAGTGAATTCATGAATGCCTTGATCGGCAATGGGATCTGGAAACTCCGACCCTCGCAGCAACGAAATCCGAATTTCATGGGGAGTATGATCATAGCCATGTTTGCGATCGCATAGAAGACTCACGCCGTACTCCCCGTCGCTCATAGACGCCCAGCGCAATCCAGGAACTTCCCACATCGCCCGTTCTGCATCAGTTTCTGGGCGAGTCGTGCGATCGACGATGCCACAAGCCGACTCGTACGTCACCCAATCAGCCTCTAGATTGAATGAAAATCTGGCTTTAACGAGAATGTGTTTTTCCTGCCAGTCAATGTAGTTCTGGATTTCTAGAATGGGCGACTGTTGTGTGAGTGAATAGGTTTGGGTGAATGTAGAATTCCCGATCGTTCGCACGATTTCAATTCGCGATCGAAGATTCGTTTTTTCAATGCACCGAATGGACTGTAGCGTTGCAGCAGGGAGCGGGTGAGCTTTATAGTTGGGGTCGATATTCCAAGCATCCCAGTATTGCCCGTCGTCTTTGAAACTGAGTAATTGATTGCTATCACCCTGAAGGACTTCCCGTTTAGCTTTTCGATCGAAGATGCGATGAATATCTCCTGTTTCAGCATTGATTTCAATGTAAAGAAACTCATTCTCAAGTTGATAATTTTCGGCTTCAACACTGGGTAAACTCGTGCCCTTCCCCGGAACTGGAACCGCCCAATAGCACGCATATCCCAGCGCTGGAACATCTGGGACGATCGATCGAATAATGCACGCCAACCGTTCTCCGCTATCGCGAAACTTCACTTCGGTTTCAAGAGTCTGACCGTCTAGAGTTTGTAGTTGCCAGCGCCATGAAAGCGGGTTTGCGGGGCTGTCAGCAATCACAAATCCAACGAACTGCGATCGGGTCCAGTGATTAGGATTAAACACCACAATGAGTTGGGCATCGGGATGGGGCGAGTCTAAAGGTGCGATCGCGCTAATGATGCGATCTTTTGCATTGTTAATAATGCAGTCGGTGTCGATCAGGACTTCTTCCCAAGCCCGATTAGCGGTGGGATACACGTCACGAATGGAGGTTCCGGGTAGGATGTCATGAAACTGATTAAACAGCGTTTTTTTCCAGGCGTGTTCAAGTTCTTTTTTCGGGTAATTGAATCCGATAGTTAATGCAGCGAGGGATGACCATAGTTCGGCTTCATACAATGCATTTTCGCAGTCACGATTGAATGATTTTTGATCGCCGTGGGTGGTGTAGCAGCCCCGATGGAATTCCAGGTAGAGTTCCCCATGATGAACCGGGATACCATCATCCACAACCCCATCCACAATCCCATCCAAAAACGATTCTGCGGTTGTAAATTCGATCGTGGGAAACACATCCGACGTCTGCCATCGTTGCATTATTTCCAACATATCCCGCGTCGGCCCACCGCCATGATCGCCCACTCCCGGCAAATACAGCGCCGATCGTAGTCCCGATCGCATCGCAAATTCCCAACAATAATCACTCATTTTGATGGGATCAATCCATTCCCCGATCGGCGCTGACATCAAGGCCAAGACCTGTGAACCCTCGGGCGATTGCCAGTTGAACACGTCGTGAGGCACCTTCGTCGTATCATTCCAGCGCAGCTTTTGGGTTACAAAATAATCCATTCCACCGAGCGCTAACAACTGCGGTAACTGCCCACAAAACCCAAAGGTATCCGGCAACCACGCCACCCGACTCCGCCGCCCAAATTTTTCCTCATAGTATCGCTGCCCATACAAAATCTGCCGCGCAATGGATTCTCCCCCAATCACATTAATCTCTGGCTCCACCCACAGTCCCCCGATCGGCTCCCATTGCCCCGTCTGCACCCGGTCTTGAATCGATCGAAAAATATCAGGACGATGCTGCTCAAACCATTCATACATCACAGGCGTTGTATGGCCAAAAATCAACGCTGGGAAATCGTTCATTAAGTTCAGCGCAGAAAGAAATGTTCGTTCTGCGACCTCCCAGGTCTCATCTACAGTCCAGAGCCATGCGAGATCCAAATGCGCATGACCTAAACATTGGATTTTGTATGGCTTAATCCGATCGCTCCAGCACCCTAAAACCGATCGAATCTCTGATAACACGTCCAATCCATCGAGTGCCAATCCATCGAGTCGATCGGCCAACTCATCCAGTTCATCCGGATAAAACGCCGTCAAAAATCTGCTTACAATCTCCACTTCGTCTGCGACAAACCCACCATCAGCCTCGCCCGATGCCGCTTCCAAAATTAACCGCGATCGCATCAACGCGCCCCCATCATGCCCCGGACTCACCAACTTCAGCCGCACCACCGCGACCCCATCACTCGCCACCCCATCACTCAAAACCACCCGACACGTATGGTCAAACAAATCCCCTTCCTGCACCAACCGCCCATTCACCCACACCTCCGCCCGTTCCGCCCACCACGTCAACCCCAGCCGCACCACAAGCGCATCCTCTAAATGAGGCTTCATCGGCGACATCGACTCAATCTGCCTCGCCACATCAATCTGCGTCACTAATTCGATCGCTCGCCCCTTCGCCCAAGCAATCTGCCCCTTCTCATTGACGACGACCTTCTCCCCCGATCCCAAGCACCACTCCA
The DNA here is from genome assembly GCA_043764895.1 of Synechococcales cyanobacterium. Classification (GTDB taxonomy): domain Bacteria; phylum Cyanobacteriota; class Cyanobacteriia; order Leptolyngbyales; family Leptolyngbyaceae; genus JAAFJU01. The sequence continues at coordinate 3,244 of JAYUJY010000005.1, forward strand.
CCATCCAATCCCGCTGACCCGACGATCGCAATCGACCAGTCACCCGTTGAATCCGAGAGATTGCCGTCTTACCCAACCCCGCCAGATCAGAGTCCAATGCAGACCCATCTAATTTCGTCATATGCGTTACAAACCCTATCAAACAAAACCGAGTAGAATAAAAAACCGCTTCAATTCTCCATTCTCAACTCCAAATTCTCAATTCCACCTCTCCCCATTGTGCCATGTCAGCCGATCGCCCTTACCAAAGCCATCTGTTCAATAGCCTCAACCGCAACGTCCAACGCGCTAAGGACAAAGCGGGGTTGCTATGGCGAAATTTTAAGGTCAACTTTAAGGTCGCGGTCCTATGGGGAGCGCAAATGTCACTCTACCCTGTTTATGCGATGCTCAACGCCAGCCGCCAGGTCGGTAAACAACTCAAAGAAATCTGGCATTCGACCCAAATTCCACACTCCGATTCAGCCCTCCTCCCGGATAGCGACGCCCCCTTTCTCAGCGTCCTCACCGCCCTCACCACCCGCCAAATCGCAGCCCTCCCAGCAGGAGACGCCGATTGTCTCACCATCGTCCTAGCCCAAGGCACCCAAATTCAGGGATTCGCGTCGGTCCTAAGCACTCGACGACTGACGATCGTCACAACCACCAGCGAGACCCTCGATATCCTCTCCGAACGGCAAGAAAACGAACTCCGGCAGCGCATCATCTACGAAATTGCTAGCTACTGGCGGCTTGTCCGATCGCGCCCCATAAATCCTGTTTCGACCCTGCAAGTCTCTGCCGTAAAGGTTCCAACCCTCTGGGCCGATCGCACTTCACTCTTCTCTTCAGGATCATCTTCAGGATCTCAGCGGGACTGGTCAAACCTGATCCAAGCCGCTTGGCGTTATTTCTTTGGGGGATTATTTGACGGCAGAGGACAGTCGCAGTTCTGGAGACGTCCGGCAGACGAGATTTCTTACTCAGTTCCTTCTGGGCTGATTAGTGGGGTCGAAATGGAAAACTGGGTGGATCCCTGGACTCTAGATTCACCGACGGTTGTAGCGATTAAGCCGATCGTGACGCGCTACGATCGATCGAAACGATTAAATTTCGTCGCAAAAACGGCCCTCACCCTTTCCGCCACTGCCACAACAACCGCTCTTCCGCCTACCCTTAGCTTCAATAACTCACCCTTCAACACCCTAAAACACTGGATTCAATCTCGCCTAGGAAGCGCATCACTGTCCATCATCCCATCCACGCCACCCCCCGTCATTCCAGTCCTCACCGCTCGTCCAAACGCATTTATCACTGCGCCGAGCCGTCCCTCGCGTGCCGCCACCAAACGGATTGCCCGCGCCCCCGAATGGCTAGAGGTTCCTGCGACTCATGTGGGTTATGAGGTCTCTTGGCTCGATCGAATGGTTCTTGGATTGGATAAGGCGATCGTCTTTTTAGAGCAAATTTTTCTCACATTCTGGGCTTGGCTCCAAGTTCTGCGTAAAAGCTGATAACATTCCAGCTAATATAAGAATATATTTCAGGTTTACGGGACTTTCCGTGCCATCCATTCCAAACCCTGCTGGAGTCATCCCATGTCTACGCTAAAAATTGTGGTCAACGTCGTTGTGGCCTTCTTTCTCCTCTTGTTCATCTTTGGATTGTTGAACAATGATCCGTCTCGGAACCCGAATCGTCGCGATATGGAGTAATTCCGACTGCGATGAAATCCGCCATAGACAGTTAGTGTGAGAATGAATTCGATCGGTCAATATTGTTTCTACAATCATTGATTGCTCTAATGCATCGCCATACTGGCTGTCTTTGTGTGTTGTGAAGAATTTTCTTGGTGAGATGTTTTATGTCCTATCCGGTGTTGCTGGCTGAATCCCTAAGATCCCCTCCTCCGCTCCAGCAGCCCGCCTCGGCCCTGAGTACACCGAGTGTTACACCGATTAATCCACCGATCAGTACACCGACTATTACGCCAATCGGTATACCGATCGCCCCCAGCACTCCTTTCCCGCCCACCCCCGTAATCCCAACTGTCACTCCAACGGTCACCCCCACCCCAAATCCACTCCCTGCTCCAATCGAATCCCTGAGTCAAGAGGGCGTGGTTGATCTGAAGGCCGATCAGCAAACCTTCGATCGAAATCGCCAGATTTTTACCGCTGAGGGCAAGGTAACGATGCGGTTTCGGGATAGTCTCCTCCAAGCCGATCGGCTTCAGGTCAATCTGCTGAATCGGTTCGCCGTTGCTGAAGGAAATGTAGTCTTGACCAAAGGCACGCAAGTTTTACAGGGCGATCGCTTTGAGTATAATTTTGTGCAGGGTCAGGGACGGATTCAGGGCGCACGGGGCGAGATCGCAACTCAGCGCCTACAGCAAGACTTAAGTGCGGCAACTCCGGTCTTGCCATCAGATGTGTCCGCTGCGGCCCAAACCGGACGTCCTGTCGGTCAGGCTATTTATGCGAATCAACCTAGAACCCAAACCCCGTCCGGCATCGATAGCCGAGTTGGCGCAGAAATTTCTATTGGAAACGGCTTTGGGCAGGGCAGCACACAGGGACTGGGCTATCGTCGCATTCGGTTTGAAGCGGCAGAAGCTGATTTTTTCCCGGATGGCTGGGTTGCAAAAGATATCCGGTTGACTAATGACCCGTTTTCGCCCCCTGAGCTAGAAATCCGCGCCCGCACCGCCACCGCCAAGAAAATCTCCGCTACCGAAGATGAAATTCTCCTCGACAAGCCCCAAATTGTCTTCGATCAACGCTTCAAGCTCCCCATTCCCCGAAATCGCATTGTCCTAGGCGGAAAAAAAGAGGATCCTTGGCTCGTTAATCCGGGGTATGACGGCGGCGATCGAGGTGGGCTGTATTTTGAACGAAGTTTTGTCCTCGTGGCTACCCCGAGCCTGTACTTCTCCGTCACCCCGGAAGTCTACGTCCAGCGGGCCTTCAAGGATTCCAATATCGCCAACTGGTTTGGGGCCAAAACCACGCTTTCAGCCTCTCTCGGTCGCGCTCGACTCTACGGTACGACCGAACTCACGAGCCTTAATCTCAGAGATTTTGAGAATCGCTTTCGGGGGAGTGTGCAACTGGCCTATCCTATTGGAACCCATACCCTCGCGATTCAAGGGGCCTATCGGACGCGGTTTTTTAATGGGTCTCTGGGATTTCAGGATGTCCAGAGTATTGTGGGCGGGATTTTCTATTCGCCGAATATTCCCCTTTGGGATACGGGGATTAATCTCAGCTACCAAGTCGGGTCGCAGTACATCAACGCCGACACCGATCGCATTGCTCTGCTCAAGCCCATTCGCACCAACAACCGCGTCAGTCTCCAGCGTTACCAGGCCAGCGCGGCGCTCAGTCGAGGGTTTCGGGTGTGGCAAGGTCAGCCGCTTCCAGCCACGCAGACGCAAGGACTGCGCTATACCCCTGCTCCCGTGGTGCCTTACTTCGATGTGGTGGTCGGAACCACGGGGACCACGACGGCCTATAGCAATGGCGATGCCCAAAACAATCTCATCCTCACCACCGGATTCAACGCTCAGTTTGGCCATTTCTCCAAGCCTGCCTTTGACTACACGGCGCTGAATGTCACCTATTCCCAGGCGCTTCAAGGCGGATCGTCCCCGTTTTTGTTCGATCGAGCAGCGGATACTAGAACCCTAGCCGCAGGACTCACCCAGCAAATCTATGGGCCGTGGCGCGCGGGGTTTCAGACCACTTGGAATCTTGCGGACGCGAAGGCCATTAGCACCGACTACTATCTCGAATACAGCCGTCGCACCTACAATTTCCGCGTCCGCTATAACCCCGTGCTCTCCCTAGGATCTCTCAGCCTAACCGTCAGTGATTTTAACTGGGGCGGCGGATCCCAGCCCTTCGATTCCACGGGAATTACGCCTGTGAATAATGGGGTGATCACGCCTTAGGCCAGGAGTCGGCAACGGTGAGGTCAGGATTAGGTGCGGACAACTTTAAGCGATCGCCCCTGAATCTCTCAAAATTCGTTTACACTCGACCAGTATGGGCCACATTCTGAAGCCTATTCGCTAGATTTCTTCGATCGGATTTTAAAATGATTGACTCTGCACTCCCTCACTGGGCTAGTTCCAAACCGTCCCTCCGCATTGATGCCCGTCGCGATGCTGAGTCGTTGCTTCAGCATTACAGCTTTGACTTGGGCAATCGTCCGCTTCAGATTGTTCTAGCTGAGTGGCAGAGTCATTTTTCCTATGTATGGATTCGGATTGCGGTGATTGAGGCGTTGTATTTGGGGCGCTACAAGGCGATTTCGGTGGAGCAAATCTTGCGGCAGTGGGCTAGACGAGAACGACCTGTGACGCACTTCGGCTACGAATTTGAGCATTTGGTGTGCGATCGGGTGCCAAGAGATTTGTCCCATGTTGAAACTGACGGTCCCTTTACCGCGCGCGCGATCGGCTGGTTTCCAGAGCACATTCCCGGCTGGATTACCCTCGCCAAACGGATTCAGGCCGAACGTCTTCAGATGGAAGCGGAGATTTCCAATGAGCGATCGATCGGCGGGTTTTAACACTCCGATCGATCGCTGGATGAATGTTAACGACGTAACTTATGAACGGTATAGAATTTCCAGAGATCATTCCGAAAGAGGGAGATGTTCTTCTAACTTAAGGATGGGTCTACATTAGGAACCACTAATATTGTCTCCTCATTACTTCGTAAAACCACCGTAAATAGCTCAACAAAAAGATCTTTAAAATGGTATGTTCTTCTGTCTTCTTGATATGAGCCACAGATAAATTCATACCGAGTTCTTCTTCTAGGGTAAGCGATGAGGTCTGCAAAGCTTAGAACAATTCGGCATGTGGTTTCAGCGCCAGAGTTTCGATCGAGTTTTCTTGATCTACCAAAATTGTGAATTAGTCTTATAGCAGTCTCATATCACTGATGCTGTGGTAAAATTAAAATCAAAATTAAACCCAAACTTAGCTAAATGTTATTCACACGATTACCAGTAAGTTAGACTTGTAATCCACCAGTTAATGAAGACTAGGCTAAGTTCTTGAATATTCATGAATTTTCGGGAATAATCAGTATATCTAGTCTCAGTGAATAGCAACTCTTATGATTTCCTTTCCCGTTCTGTCAAGCTCATCCGAGGCGTCAACCGCTGTAGAGCCGGACGTTTCGGGAACACCGATCGTTACGGTAGAACAGTTTGAACAACAGAAGGCGTTGCTTAAGGTGATTTCTCGAATCCGCCAATCGTTGAAACTAGATGATATTTTTCAAAGTACCGTAACCGAAATTCGGACGTTGTTGCAGGCCGATCGGGTCGCTATTTTTCAGTTTAATGAAGGTTGGGACGGAGAATTTATTTCAGAAGATGTGGCGGAAGGCTGGACAAGTGCGCTGGCTGAACCCGTTTACGACCATAGCTTTGGTGAAAAATTTGCGCCGCAGTATGCTCAAGGCAGGGTTCAGGCCGTGGGTGATATTTATACGGCGAACTTAAGCCAGTGCCATGTTGTGATTTTGAGCAAGTTTCAGGTGCGGGCCAATCTCGTGGTGCCGTTGCTGAAGGGGCGTGACCTATGGGGGCTAGTCTGCATTCATCAGTGTGCTGGACCGAGGGAATGGGAGAACGCTGAAATTGAGTTTATTCAGCAGATTGCCGAACATTTGACCGTGGCCATTCAGCAGGCGGGCTATCTCCAAGCGGTCGAGGCTCAGTCGGTGCAGTTGGCCCAATCGGCTCAGCGGGAACGGACTATTGCTCAAGTGGTGGGCCGGATTCGACAGTCGCTAGATATCGAAACGATTTTTCAAACCACGGTGACGGAAGTGCGGCAGCTTTTAAAAGCCGATCGTGTGGCGGTGTTTCGGTTCAATGTGGGCTGGGATGGGACGTTTGTCTCGGAAGATGTTGCCCCGGAGTGGGAGAGCGCGATCGAGGCGGCGGTGTATGACCATAGTTTTGGGGAGAAATTTGCGCCGCTGTACGCACAAGGCCGGGTTCAGGCGGTGGCGGATATTTATGAGGCAGGATTAAGTGAATGCCATGCCAAAATCTTGGCGCAGTTTCAGGTGAGGGCGAATTTGGTCGTGCCGTTATTGCAGGGCGATCGGCTGTGGGGATTGCTCTGTGTGCATCAGTGTAGTGGTCCGAGAGAGTGGAGTGAGACTGAAATTGACTTCATGCAGCAAATCGGAGTGCAAATGAGTGTTGCAATCCGACACCACGCCATGCTAGTCGCTGAACGTGAACAAACCGAACGCCAAAAAGCCCTGACTGCGGTCATTACCCGAATTCGACGATCGCTGAATCTTGATGAAATTTTCCACACCACGGCGATTGAAGTGCGTGGGTTACTGAAAGTCGATCGAGTTGGAATTTTTAAGTTTGATCCAGACACCGATTGGGAAGGAGAATTCGTTTCAGAAGATGTTGGCACTGCTTTTCCGTCGGCGCTAATGACCAAAGTTTATAACTATTGTTTTGGAGCCGACCTAATCAATCGTTACCAGGAAGGGACCATTTTTACGAGTCATGACATCTACGATCGCGGTAGCTCCGATCAGGACTTGAAGGCGTGCCACGTTGATATTTTGGAACAGCTTAAGGTGCGGGCCAATATTGTCATACCGATGATCAAAGGCGATCGGTTGTGGGGGTTGCTGTGCATTCATCAGTGTGAAGCCCCTCGTCAATGGCAGCCCGGTGAAATCGAATTTGTAACCCAAATTGCGGACCAGCTCGGCGTCGCACTCGCTCAAAACGATTACCTTCAGCAGGTCCAAACTCAGTCCGCTCAATTGGCCGAAGCTGCCGCGCTCGAACGATCGATCGATCGTCAGCAACTTCTTGCTCAGACCATTGAACAAATCCGGCACTCCCTCGATATTCAGACCATTTTTCAAACCACAACCACCGCTGTTCGGAAGCTTCTCGGGGTCGAACGCATCGCAATCTATCGATTCAATACCGACTGGAGTGGGCGCTTTGTCGCGGATTCGATCGTGGAAGAAACGCTGGTGATGCCCCCGGTTTTGGCCAGCATTCCAATGCCTATCCAACCCGACGACCTCGCAACGGCCCCGCGTCATGAGACCTTTGTGCCGATTTCCCAGGGCGAGACGCTGTGGGGATTGTTGGTCGCTTATCAGCATTCCCATGCACGGGTGTGGCAACAGGAAGAAACTAATCTTCTTGCGCAAGTGGGAACCCAGCTAGGCATCGCCCTCCAACAGGCCGAACTCCTCCAAAAAACCCAGCGCCAAACCGCCGAACTCAAGCAAGCCCTTGAAAACCTCAAGCAAACCCAAACGCAACTTATTCAAGGCGAAAAGATGGCGGGTCTCGGGCAGTTGGTTGCCGGGGTCGCTCATGAAATTAATAATCCGGTAAACTTCATTGCCGGGAACTTGATTCATCTAGAAGACTATGCCAAACGCCTGATGCGATCGATCGCACTCTACCAATATCAATACCCGCAGGTCTCTTCTGAAATGCACACCGATTTGGAAGAACTGGAGTTAGACTTTGTGCTAGAAGACATTCCCAAGGTGCTTAATTCTATGAAAGGAGGGACCGATCGCATTCGTCAAATTGTATTGTCGCTGCGAAACTTCTCTCGTCTCGACGAAGCAGAAGTCAAATCCGTAGACTTAAACGAAGGGATTGACAGCACGCTGCTAATTTTAGGACATCGCTTCAAGGGCGGCCCTGAGGGGCTTGCGATTAAGGTCATCAAACGCTACGGGGTACTTCCGTTGATCACCTGCTATCCGGCACAGCTTAACCAAGTCTTCATGAATTTGATTGGGAATGCTATTGATGCATTGACGAAAAATAGAACGCTAGAATACTCACAGAGCACCCTGCAAGATGCTGAAATTGAAATCGTTACAGAAGTCATGAACTCCAAGGTCATTGTCCGTATTTTGGACAACGGAGTGGGAATTCCAGAGAACATCCGATCGCGCATCTTTGATCCATTCTTCACCACCAAGGAAATCGGCAAAGGTACAGGTCTCGGCCTGCCCATTAGTTATCAAATTGTGGTCGATAAGCATCGAGGTACGATCGCCTGCAACCCTCGATCGATCGGCGGTACAGAATTTGTCGTTACGCTGCCGATGAGTGGTTCGGGATCATAATTGTGAAGGTTGTTCCAGTTTCAGCCGTGGATTGTAGTGTCAATGTTCCGCCGTGCTTTTCGGTGATGATTTGATAGCTAATAGACAGGCCGAGACCTGTGCCTTTGCCGACTTCTTTAGTCGTGAAGAATGGGTCGAAAATTAGGGGTTGAATCGCATCAGGAACACTAGGGCCATTGTCATGAATGGAGATAAAAGTTTGGCGATCGACGGTCAATGATGTGGTGATGGTAATGCAACTTGGAGACTCTTTTTGTTCATCGAGACTTCGGTATTTATCACGCTCTTCAAGGGCATCGATCGCATTAACGATCACATTCATAAAAACTTGATTCAGTTGTCCAGCCAAACATTCGACCCAAGGTATTTCGCCATAATTTTTCTGAATGATGATACGCCCTCGAATTAATGTTTCTTGAATCCGACTTTGTAAAATCAAGAGCGTGCTGTCTAAACCTTCGTGAATATTAACGCATTTGAGTTCAGCTTCATCAAGGCGCGAGAAAAGCCGCAGAGATTTGACAATTTCGCGAATGCGTTTGGTGCCTGTTTGCATCGATTCAAGCATTTTGGGTAAGTCCGCTTGAAGAAATTCTAGATCGATGTCTTCAATGTACTGCGCGATCGCATTGGGTGGAGTGGGATAAGCCGTTTGATACCGCGTAACTAGCTCCAATAAGTCTTGAGTGTAGTGGTGCGTGTGGCTAACGTTGCCATGGATAAAATTGACAGGATTGTTGATTTCATGGGCGATTCCGGCAACCAACTGACCGAGGCTAGACATTTTTTCACTTTGAATGATCTGAGATTGGGTCTGCTTAAGTTCAATCAGCATTTGACTGAGTTGGTCACTTTTGGCACAGCTTTTTTGATAGAGATCGGCCTGGGAGATTGCGATCGAAATCTGGGAGCAGACCGATTGGAGAAATTCAACTTCGCGATCGGTCCAAGTGTGCTGATTCAGGTAATGCATTGAAATCAAGACGCCAATGCGCTGCGATCGGGTTTTGATGGGGATTAGGAGTTCAGATTGGCAGTGGATTGTATCCAAGAACTTTTGATGAATGGGTTCTGGATATTGCGAGACATCATCGATTTTTAGGACAAAATTCTCAGAAAAAACATCACCAATAGGTCCAACCCGATCGCTTGGATAAGTTCCAATGCTACTGGGGAGATCCTCACGTTTTGATTCTTGGATAATCTCCCAGCAGGACAACTCAGCTTCGCTAGAAAGCCATGCTAAGGAGCAAGCATCAGCGCCTAGAAAGGTGCGGACAGCATGGAGCACATAGTCAACAATCACTTCAAGATCAAAGGAATTAGAGATTTGATTTGAGATTTGATTCAGCAACATTAGCCGATCGGCTAATTCACGAATCTCAACTTCAGCCGCCTTCCGATCGGTAATATCAGTCAGGATTTCAGTATAAATTAAAATGTCTGATGGGGCAGCCTCATGAGCGAGTTCGGGATCCCGATTAAGGGATGGCTCGGGCACGATCAAGTCACCCGTAAAGTTAGACGCAAGTGTGTCTTCAACCATGACATTTACTAAAATCCAGAGGAAAGATGGTGTTGAGCATAAGTCTAAATAGACTTTTTCTTATGATGCCCAACGCCTCTCTTATCCCCACATCTAGATTTAGAAACCTCCCAAAGCGATTCAACTCCTCTTCGTTAGGTTTGGGGCACGGCATGGCCATGCCCCTACAGTTTCGTGAAAGATAGATGTGTAGGGGCATGGCTCGCCGTGCCCCAAACCTAACGGTGTTTTGATACAGGTCTCATTTACACCGAGCAGTCCTAAACGCTAGCGGCTTCGCGTTGGGCTTCGCGTTGGGAATGGGTCCGATCGATCGAGCCAGAATTCAGCGCACTGTAAAGACGATTGAGCGCGTTGACGTAGGCTTGGGCAGAGGCGACGATGATGTCGGTGTTGGCCGATCTGCCGGAGAAGATGCGGTTTTCGTGTTTGAGACGAATGGTCACTTCCCCGATCGCATCAATGCCTGCTGTCACCGATTGGACCGAGAATTCGATGAGTTCGTTCGGCACTTGGACGACGCGGTTAATGGCTTTGTAAATCGCATCAACGGGACCCGTTCCGATCGCAGCATCCATGAGTTCATGACCGTCTGGCATCCGAATTCTGACGGTAGCGGTGGGCTGGGCGTTGTTGCCGCAACTCACTTGAACCATCTCTAATCGGAACAGTTCAATGGGCTGTTGGATTTCGTCATTTGCGATCGATTCGAGATCCCAATCGGTTATTTCTTTCTTCTTGTCCGCCAGTTCTTTAAACCGCACAAAGGCTTTGTTTAGCTCAGTGTCGCCCATCTCGAAACCCAATTCAGTGAGGCGCGATCGGAAGGCGTTACGGCCAGAGTGTTTGCCAAGGACGATTTGATTGTCGGTCAAACCGATCGATCGTGCGTCCATGATTTCGTAGGTATTCCGGTTTTTTAACATCCCATCTTGATGGATTCCTGACTCGTGAGCAAAGGCATTGGCCCCAACGATCGCTTTGTTCGGCTGCACCAGCATCCCAGTCAAATTAGAAACCAAACGTGAGGTTCGATAAATCTCCGTGGTGTTGATTCCAGTAAGTGGTGCTTCTGAATCGACGGATCTTCCCACAAATGGATTGAAATATTGTCGTCGCACATGCAGCGCCATGACCAATTCTTCTAAGGCCGCATTTCCAGCCCGTTCGCCAATGCCATTGATGGTGCATTCGAGTTGACGTGCGCCGTACTTAATCGCTTCTAGAAAAGAGGCTACTGCCAACCCTAAATCATTGTGACCATGGACTGAAATCACCGCACGATCGACATTGGGAACGTTTTCCTTAATGCCACGAATCATATCGCCAAATTCACTCGGCGTCATGTAGCCCACTGTATCTGGAATATTGATCGTTGTGGCCCCTGCTGCGATCGCCCGCTCTAAAACTTGATACAAATAAGCAGGTTCCGATCGGGCCGCATCCATAGGCGAAAACTCGACATCCTCCACAAAAGACTTGGCATAAGTCACCATTTCTTCAGCGATGGTCAGTACTTGCGATCGGGTCTTCTTCAGTTGATACTCTAAGTGAATATCACTAGTCGAAATAAAGGTATGAATCCGTTTGTGGACGGCAGGCTGCAGCGCGTCAGCCGCCGCCTTAATATCCGCCGGAAGCGCCCGCGCCAAACTACAAATCACAGGTCCATCATCAACGCCCACTAATTCGGCAATACGTTTTACCGCTTCAAAATCACCCGGACTTGCAAACGCAAACCCCGCTTCAATCACATCTACGCCGAGCCGACCCAGTTGACGGGCGATCGTGATTTTTTCATCCACATTAAGCGTTGCGCCGGGAGCTTGTTCGCCATCGCGCAGAGTCGTGTCAAAAATAATAATGCGATCGTCCGTATTTTTCATGGCATTTTTCATGGCTTATGATGCGCCCGATAGGATGTACGAGGTGGTCAACTGGGGCGTAAGCGTTATTGTAATCCATCTTGTGGACAACGTACTACAAAAGTTACAATCAATCCATCTAAGTCTGATCGGGCTTGAGATAGGCAATATAACCATCGACATTCGGCTCGACACACACTGTCGATCCATCTTCATGACGGATTAAAATTTCCTGAAGCGGCTCCGATCGAATGGACTGAGCGATTAACGAAACGAGACTAATCGCTTGAAGCGTCACGCTGGCATGATGATGGAGATGGCGGGATGTGACGATCGGAAAACCTGCGGGATCGAAGCGACCAATGTAGACGTAGGTATCTTGATCGCCTTGAAGATCCTGACCGGATATTAAATCATCATCGAAATTCATAGGGGTTGAATCGTTGTTATTAATAGGGATAGCCTAGTACTGCGCGGCGGAAATAAGACCTGTATCAAAATCCGTTAGGTTTGGGGCACGGCATGGCCATGCCCCTACAGCTCTTGAAAGATGGATCTGTAGGGGCATGGCTCGCCGTGCCCCAAACCTAACGAGAAGGAATTGAATCGCTTGATTATTTAAGTCGCAAACTATCACCTAGAATGCCCGATCGCCGATCGATTCTAACGAGTTCAAATGGATCGCTCACCTACTAAAAAATCGACAAATTGCCTCGCCGTCCGTCCCGATCGGCCATTGTGCTTTGTCGCCCACTGCAACGCTTCAAAGTCTAACTCCACGGGCAAAATTTCAAGGCCCGACTGTTCGACCAAATGCCGCACAATTTCCAAGTACGTCTCTTGATCCGCCGGACCAAAGGTGAGCGTCATCCCAAATCGATCGCTAAAGGAGAGCTTCTCTTGAACGGTATCCCAATTGTGAATTTCATCGGCATCCTTCGGGCGCGGACGATCGCCGTAGAACTCTCGAATCAAATGACGACGGTTGGATGTCGCATAGACCACTACATTTTGGGCGCGGGCGGTCACATTCCCTTCGAGTACCACTTTCAATGATTTGTAGGCATCATCATCCTCTTCAAAGGACAAATCATCGACAAAAATAATAAACTTTTGGGGCACCTCTCTCAAGCATTCAACGAGTTCTGGCAACTTCGACAATTCGGCCTTAGATACTTCAATAAGCCTGAGCGCATCCGATCGATGGAGCAAGGCTTTGACTAGAGACGACTTGCCTGAACCTCGACTGCCGTAGAGCAAAATATGTAAAGCCGGATGTCCCTTAATCAGCGCCTGCGTATTTTTAATCAGCGCCTCCTGCTGCCAGGAATATCCGATCAAATCGTCGGCTTTAATTGGATCAGGATTGGCAATGCCGACGAGTTCCCCGCCTACAAATCGAAAGGCCCGAAAGGTCGCAAAAGCTCCGACGCCCGATCGCGCATATTGCATCGCTAGCTGAGCCGTATAGTCGCCCCAGTCCTTCACTTCAAACCATTTCTGAAACGCAGAAACAGCGCTACCGTCAATCTGAACATCATCATACCAAATCGGCAAATCGTATAGATTAGGCAACACGTCTTGAACAAGATCAGCAATGTCCGCACACACCGTATTGTAAATCAACTGCAAAATCCGAAGATCTCGTTTTGCGACTGCAACTAACGTCGAAGGCATTTCGGTAAATTCAACCCGAGACGCCTGCTGTGAAAACGCATTATCCGCCTTCAAAATCCGATCGCTCAAATATTCCTGCCAACCCATGCCACAGTTCGCCAACGCCCGAATCCAGTCCCCATAGGCCACCAAAACCCGCTCTTCCCGCAGCGACGACGATCGCATTAAGTCCGGCGACAAGGCCTGCAACAGATCCAGAAAGGCCCGTCCCACCTTTCCCTCTAGCACATCCCGGTACAATACGATCGATCGCACCTGCTGCCCAAACGCCCCGATATCTGCGATTGCGATCATACGGCTAACCTCCCATCCCTAATAGCGTTAATAATATCTTCGGAGCCGGAACAATAATCAAGATCAACATCACTAACGTCACTATCCCGATCGCATCTCGCACATTATCTAGGTCTGTCACATCATTCAAGGTCGGCTCATCAATGGTCGGCAAAAAGAATAACAGCACCGCCCACAGCAACAAGTGCGGCTGCATCACCGAGAGTAACAGTAGCGTCAACCGTCCTGCCTGACCGATCATTGCCCCCTGCCGCTGCCCAAAAATCGCATGGACCATCCGTCCGCCGTCCAGTTGTCCCACAGGCATGAGGTTAAATGCGGTGAACAAGACCCCCAGCCATCCTGCCACAGCGATCGGATGCAGCGCGATCGCTCGTTTGGCCTCCAGCGCCCCGCCCAGCACGCCCTTAGCCATCACCGTAAAGAGAATGGAATACTCCGGCAACATCGCCTCAAACTTAAACACACTGGGCCGAAATCCCGGCGGATAGCCAACCACTTCAGACAACGATAGCCCGTAGCCCAGCAGCACGATCGCCGCCACTAGCCCCATCAGCGCCCCAATCACGCCAATATCAAACAATGCCTTGCGGTTCGGAATCGGCGCACGGATTTGGATAAAAGCGCCTACGGTCCCGATCGGTAACTGTGGTAGCGGCAACATCGGAATAAAATACGGCAAGGTCGCTGGAATTCGGTATCGCAAGGTGGTCCAGTAATGTCCGCCCTCGCGAATCAAGAAAAATCCCATCAGCGCAACGGCATAGGGCACTCCATCAGAAAAACTCGGGGTCTCACTGATGCCCACTTGCTTAATCAAAACTTGCCCAGACCAAGTGGTCATCAAAGCCGTCAGCATCGCCATCAGTCCGGCCATTCCCGGTTGCCGAATCATCCGTGACGTGACCGCACGATCGGCTTGGGGATTAGGCACTAGGGCAAAAAACGGCTTCTCACTCGGGCCTTCTTGAAACACCAGGAAAAAGCGATTCCCAAACGTTTCCTTCACCTTTTCTTCCACCGTTTGGTAAGCCAAATCCGGCTTACCTCGAAGCTGTCCCCGACAAATCACCGCCTGGGGCCGATAGTCAATACTCTGCAAGTAATAGGTTCCCCAAGGAAAACACTTGCGCAACTCACCTTCTTCCTCTGAGGTCAACGATCGGATGGTAATGGGTTCATTCAAGCTTTCCGGTAATGTCTTGAACGCGGGTTGGGAGGTTGTCTGAGGCGCAGCAGTCGGTTCAATGGAACCCCCATTGGAGGGTCGTCCCCGCTGAATCAACACCATATACAGCACAAAACATCCCACAAAAATCAGAAGCGCCAAGGGCATTGGCATCGGCGTTCGGGGTCCCATCACGATGAGCCAAGTCGTCAGACAGAGGGCAGGGGTCATGACCACCCACCACAATAGCCATGCGGGTGTTCGCGTCATCAGCTTAACGCGCTGGACGATCACGACATAGCAGAAATAGCCGATTAGGCTTAGGAGAAGGAATAACCAGAACATGTCAATGACTTAACGGACAAGGGGCTGCGCACTTTCACAGGTTTTAATTCTCGCACCTTAACGCCTACCAAATCCACACCCCCCCAATCCGCTCACCCCAAATACCCGTCCGATCGCCCGATCGATTACAATACCTGAACCAAAACCTGCTATCCGACCCCGCACCGACCTAACCTATGACCGCCGTTGACCCGCTCGCCCAACTGCCCGTCGAACCTGCTGCTCAGCACACGGCAGGACCCTCAAAGCCGCCCCGATCGGTCCCTCACCCAAACCTTGACACCGCTAACCTTGACGCCGCTAACATTGTTGCATTTCCCCCTAACCGTGCGATTCTGGGCGGCACTGCGTATGGTCTACTGAGTGACAGCGGCAACCTACTCATCGATTGCCCCGCCTGGACCGCCGAAACCGAAACCTGGCTGCGCGATCGCGGCGGTGTCCGGACCTTATTTCTCACCCATCGCGGCGGCATTGCAAACGTCAAAGAAATCCAGGCGGCAACGGGCTGCGAAGTCATTATCCAAGAACAAGAAGCCTATCTCCTCCCGAACCTCACCGTCACGACGTTTCACACCCATCACACGCTCCCTGGCGATCTCGAAATCCTCTGGACCTCCGGCCATTCCCCTGGATCGGCCTGCCTCTACACGCCATTACACGGTGGCCTTCTCTTCACTGGACGGCATCTTCTGCCCGATCGTAACGGCAACCCCGCGCCCTTAAGAATTGCGAAAACCTTCCACTGGAAACGGCAGCTCAAAAGCGTCCAATTCATTCGGAATCGATTCAGCACCGACACGCTAACTTATATCTGTCCTGGCTCCAGCACGGGATACCTGCGGGGAGCAACGGCGATCGACAACGCGTACCTAAAATTAGGGGCGATCGATCTGGATGTCTTGCAGAATGCAGAGCCGGGACTCTAGAACTCTGTAGGATAAGAATCAGTGAGTCCTGACAATATCAGAATTTAATTTGGGAACTATATTTTAGAAGTTCAGATTGAATCGAGCGGGGTTTGTGATGATAGAAGACGTCGATCAGGCGTTGAGTGTCGATGTTTTGGCCGCAGCGCTATCGCTAGAACAGTGCGGGACCGGGGATCTGTTAGAGCTTCTCGCTCGTAAATTCAGCGGCGGACTGCCTCAAAATACCAAAATCCGGCGGCGATGGTTTGGCTTAGGTTCGATTCGCAGCGTCAAGCTCTGTTTTGACGATCGCGAATATGAGGTGAGTCGTGAAAAGTATGGGGCGGTCGCCACTCGATCGGCTCAAGTGGTACGCGGCATCACGATTAAGACCACGGATTTGAGTATTGCGGAGTGGCGTCAGGCAGTGGCGGAAGTGTTGGCCGAAAAAGCTGCGCTCAATGCCGATGTCCGAGCGAGTCTCAATCAATTTATTTTGGGGTGACGATCGATGACAGCTTCTTCTGGACGCAATAGCTCTGAATCACCGCCCTTCCAGCTCTCCCAACGGCGCATCGGGCATCAAAAGCTCACCCGCAAAAAAACAGGCCACTCTTTTTTCACCAGCGACCTCAGTACCAACGAGCTTCTCCTCGCGAGGGAAGCGGGGTGCGATCCTATCGGCCTCGTCATGGGCAGCAGCTTCTACCAAGTTGGCTTCATTCGCAATTTTTGGGGCTACCGGAACTATACGGGGGAGGTGACGGTTCTGACCCAGGCCCAGCTTACCGCCCGCGAACTGGCCGTGACTCGTCTACAGGAGGAAGCGGCGTTGCTCGGCGCTCACGGCGTCATCGGCGTCCGTCTGACGAAGCGGCGTAAAGGACTCGGGATGGGCACGATAGAGTTCACGGCGATCGGCACGGCGATTCGGATTCCGGGAATGACGCAGACGACGCAGCCCTTCACGAGTGATTTGAGCGGTCAGGAATTTTGGAAGTTGCGGATGGCGGGATATTTGCCCAGGGGCTTGGTGTTTGGGGCTTGTGCTTACTATGTCCACAGCGATCGCACCACCCGTCAGATCATGAATAAATCCGGCTGGAACGCGCTCTGGGGCAAGGGCCGACAGAACCAAGAGATGGAACAGTTCACCCAAGGGTTTCAAGACGCGCGGGAACTGGCCATCCTCCGGCTCACAGCCGAGATTCAGCAGCTCGGGGCGACGGGGAGTGTGGGCATGACGATCGAGTCTAGCGAACAGGACATTGTGCATTCTCAGCAGTCGCTCTTGGGCTACCTGCGAATCCTGATTTACCTGCTATTGATTCCTTTTGTAGTAATCCTTTTGCTTTTTGCTTACTCAGTTAAGTTTCCAGCGATCGCGTGCTGGATTCTCGGGGCAGGTGCGTTGATTGGACCTGTGAGATGGAGGAACTGGCGGCGCGGCGGACCTGGACCGTACAAAGATCTGCTGATTACGTTTATTGCGATCGGAACGGCGATCGTCGAAGACCAGATTCCGCCCGTGAACCCGGTGAGCAAGACCCTAGTTTTTACGCCACTGTCCAAAGCTTAGACCGCTTCACGGCACTTTATTCTCATTCAACTATTTAGGCATTACACCATGACAAACTCCAGACCTGCGATCGCAACCGATCTTCCCGTCCACGCCCGTGAGCGCATGGCAATGATGCAACAAGGCGGCCAACAGGGAAATCTATTCACGAGTGATCTCTCCGTCAATGAATTTCTCTTAGTCAAAGAAGCAGGCTTTGATCCAGTGGGTTTGGTCGTGGGGTGCTCCATGTACCACATCGGGTTTCAGTGGGCGGGCGTGACCCAAAACATGGAAATGACGGTGCTCTCCCAAGCGATGTACCATGCGCGGGAACTGGCCATGACGCGGATGCAGGAAGAAGCCGAGGCTCTGGGCGCAGACGGCATCGTGGGCGTTCGGCTCACGGCGAAACACATGACCTGGGAACCGAATATGGCGGAATTTGTGGCGATCGGGACGGCGGTGAAGGCTCGCGATCGGTCCATATCTTACAAAACTCACACCAACAAGCCTTTTACAAGTGATTTGAACGGTCAGGACTTCTGGACCTTGCTGCGGGCGGGCTATCGACCGTTGGGACTCGTGATGGGCAACTGTGTGTATCATGTCGCCTATCAAGGGTTGGGACAGTGGTTTAAAAATATTGGTAAAAACGTCGAAATGACGAACTTCACCCAAGCGCTGTACGATGCCCGTGAGCTGGCTATGGAGCGGATGCAGATTGAGGCATCGAATCTCAAGGCGCAGGGCATCATTGGAGCCAACATTCACGAAAATCAATATGCTTGGAGTTCCCATGTGATTGAGTTTTTTGCGATCGGTACGGCGGTCACACCAACCCGCGACGATCATCACATTCCCGCGCCACAGCTAACCCTCTCGCTCAACGACCCCACTCCGATTCTCCCAGCTCCTGTGTATTACAGTAGTCACTAACGGCTCAGTATCGAGTGTTTGAACGCCGTCACTGGAGCTTCATACTCCGTCGTCGAGTGTTTAAACGCCGTCGCTGAGTGTTTGAACTCTGTTACCTGAGCTTTATACTCCGTCGTCGAGTGTTTGAATCCCGTCGTCGAGTGTTTGAACGCTGTCGCCGAACGTTTGAACTCCGTTACCCGAGCTTCATACTCCGTCGTCGAGTGTTTGAACCCCGTCGTCGAGTGTTTGAACGCCATGACCGATCGATCGGAACTTGATTGAACTAAAATTCATTAGATCGTTTGTAATCAGCATTTGGAGCATTGGGGCGTATGTGTGGAATCGTGGGTTATATCGGAACAAAAGCAGCGAGCGGAATTCTTCTCGAAGGCTTACGGAAACTGGAATATCGCGGTTATGACTCCGCTGGAATTGCAACGGTTTTAGACGATAACATCCACTGTGTTCGAGCTAAGGGCAAACTTAATAATCTCCAAGAAAAACTTGAAGGCGAACACAACCCCGCCCCTCTCGGCATTGGTCACACCCGCTGGGCCACCCACGGCAAGCCCGAAGAACACAATGCCCATCCCCACCGAGACACCGAAGGCCGCATCGCCGTGGTCCAAAACGGCATCATTGAAAACTATAGGGATCTGCGAGAAACCCTAAAAGCCCAAGGCTGCCAGTTTCGATCGCAAACCGATACCGAAACCATCCCGCATCTGATCTCCCAGAAGCTCATCGGTCTCAAGGATCAACCCACGCCGACGAATAAAACAGCAGAGTCGTCTCTCTTGCTTGAAGCCGTCCGTCAAGCCGTCAACGAACTTCAAGGAGCCTTTGCGATCGCGGTGATTTCGGCAGACTTCCCCGATGAACTCATCGTTGCCCGTCAGCAAGCCCCCCTCGTCATCGGCTTCGGCCAAGGTGAATACTATTGCGCATCGGACACTCCGGCGATCGTCCCTTACACCACGGCTGTATTGTCACTCGAAAATGGCGAAATTGCGCGAATGACCCGCATGGGCGTCGAAGTTTACAACTTCGAGGGCAACCGCCTACGCAAAACCCCGCGCACCCTCAACTGGAATCCCGTCATGGTCGAAAAACAAGGGTTCCGCCACTACATGCTCAAGGAAATCTACGAGCAACCGGGCGTCGTCCGCACCTGCCTCGAAACCTACCTCGTCCCCGACTGGACCCCCTCGTCCGGAATCTCTCCCATTCAGCTCAACATCCCGGATGAGTTCTACGCTGATATTGAGCAGATTCAAATCGTCTCCTGTGGCACCAGTTGGCACGCCAGTCTCGTCGGCAAATACCTGCTCGAACAACTTGCCGGAATCCCCACCGCCGTCCAGTACGCCTCAGAATTCCGCTATTCCCCCCCGCCTATCACGCCCCATAGCTTGCTCATCGGCGTCACCCAATCCGGCGAAACTGCTGATACCCTAGCCGCCCTTAGTATGGACAAAACCCGTCGTCAGGGCGAAACTGGACCCCTTCGATCGCGCCTCCTCGGTATCACTAACCGCGCCGAAAGCAGCCTCGGTGAACTCGTCGATCGCCTGATTGACACCTGCGCCGGAATCGAAATCGGGGTGGCCGCCACCAAGACCTTCACCGCGCAGCTCATGGCGTTCTACTTTCTGTCTATTCATCTCGCCTACCGCCGCAAAACCCTGAGCCTAGGTCGCATCGAAGAACTCCTGAACGGCCTGCGTCAACTTCCGGCCCAAGTCGAAAGCGTCCTAGAAAGCCAAGAGCGCTATATCGAAGAACTGGCCCACGATTTTGTCGATACCCAGGACTTTATTTTTCTCGGGCGCGGCATCAACTTCCCGATCGCCCTCGAAGGTGCCCTCAAGCTTAAGGAACTCAGCTACATCCACGCCGAAGGCTATCCCGCTGGCGAAATGAAGCACGGCCCGATTGCGCTGCTGGACTCCAAAGTTCCTGTCGTGACGATCGCCATGCCGGGACCTGTCTTTGAAAAAGTGCTGTCCAATGCCCAAGAAGCCCGCGCCCGCGATGCCCGTCTCATTGGCGTTACCCCTATGGACGAAATTGAAGCCGCCGAAACCTTCGACACCCTAATCCCCGTGCCCCACGTCGAAGAAATCCTATCTCCGATCGTCACCTTGATCCCGATGCAGCTTTTGTCCTACCACATCGCTGCCCGCCGAGGACTCGACGTCGATCAACCCCGCAACCTCGCAAAATCTGTGACCGTGGAATAAGGGTTAAGCGTTCTTAAAACGGCTTGCTAACGTTCGCCCGATCGCTTGACTAGATCAATTGAGTGTTTTGGGTTGGTCTTCCTGTCATGCGATCGCAACGCCGAGGGTCGCGGGATCCATATTTGGATTCAGCACTTCGCCATCTTTGAACAAAATAACGCGCTTGGTTCGGTGGGCAACTTCAGCTTCATGAGTGACCATCACAACCGTCATCCCGTTGGCATTGAGATCGCCAAAAATATCCAGAATTTCTTCCGTCGTCGTGGAGTCAAGGGCACCCGTCGGTTCATCGGCAAGAAGCAATACCGGACGGTTGACAATGGCTCGGGCAATAGCAACCCGCTGCTGTTGGCCGCCAGAAAGCTGAGTCGGTTTGTTTTGCATTCTCTGTTCTAGACCCACGCGGACCAAGGCATCACGAGCACGATCGCGGCGTTCAGCAGGCGAAACTCCCGCATAGACCATCGGAAGCATCACATTTTCTAGGGCAGAAAGTTGGGAAAGCAGGTGAAATTGTTGGAACACAAAGCCAAGTTTTTGATTCCGGATTTTGGCGAGGTCGTCGTCGGGCATCGTCGCTACTTCAAGTTCATCAAGGTAATATCTGCCGCTAGTCGGGCGATCGAGACAGCCGATAATGTTCATCATCGTAGACTTTCCAGAACCGGATGCGCCCATAATGGAGCAGTATTCGCCCTTAGAAATCGTTACATCTACGCCTGCAAGTGCATTTACAATGATGTCACCAATTCCATAGACCTTCGTAATTTGTTCGAGACGGATAATGGTTGACATAATGGTTGATAGAGTCGCTGTGAGGGTCGATCGGTTGAGTATTGAAGTCTCACTCCATTCTATAAGATAAAATTGCCAATCGTATGACATTACGGACCTGACGGACCTGACGAAAAATGTTGAAATCCTCGATCGATCGCCAAAACCCTATCCTCCGCCCCGTCGGGTAGATGTACAATCCGAACCTCAAGGTCTTCCGTCACGATTCCGATTCTATAACTTCCTGTAATCGCACAAAACTCAGTCGCTGATTCAGGCTTCATACACAGAACCAATTCAAAATCTTCACCCCCATAAAGCACCCAATCGATCGCTTTCTCAATCCCCACAGCATTCTTAATCGCAATAACTTCAATGTGGTTGAAAATTGCACTTCCCTCTAACCGAGCACCGACCCCGCTCGATCGACAAATCTGCACCACAGCATCCGCCAAACCATCACTCGAATCCATTCCAGCCGGGATCACCAGCGGTAAATAGGGTAGAAGATCCAATCGAGGTTTTGGATATTGGTGGGTGTGAATGCAGACCGATCGAACTGCCGAGTCCAACCCTAAATCGTGGCCTAACAATAGCTCCAATCCCACTTTCGATCGCCCGTGAATTCCGGTCATCACCATCACATCTCCGACCCGCGCCGTCGATCGCTGAATCACTCGATCGGGTTTCACTTCTCCAAATGCAGTAATCGCCAGAGAAAGCACCGATGAACGCACCACATCGCCGCCTACAATCGACACAGTGCCCAGACAGTCTACCAGTCCCTCATACATGGATTCAATCCACGCAACGGGCAGATGAGGCGGAACGCTTAACCCAATGGTGATGCCGATCGGGGTTGCACCCATGGCTGCGAGATCCGAAAGATTTGCTGCGGCAGCTCGAAATCCAGCAGCATGGGGCGGCGTGGTCACTGTAGGATTTGCGAGGCCGACGCTGAAGTGAACGCCATCGACCAACACATCCGTCGTCACAACCAGGCGACGATCGGGGGACACCTGCAAAACCGCTCCGTCATCCCCAATAACACCCGCCGGACAAAACTTTTGCAATCGCTGAAGTAAGCCTTGTTCCCCAATGGATTGGACCGTAGGAGCTGACGTGTCTTCTGTCATCACGATCGGCTTTGCAACTGCTGCATTAGCCAATTGGCCGCTGCGGTGTTAGTTTCGGTCTCCAATCGCTCTAGGGTTTGTTCGATCAGCGCAATTGGAAGACCTGTGAGAACGTGTGAAATTTCGATCGTTTTGTAAATCCGATCGTCTGTCAACTCAAAGGCAAAGATCTGTTTTCCCTTAACATCAATGACCCAATATTCGGCAATTCCCAAACTCGCATAAAGACGCTTTTGTTCATCTAAATCAATACTGAGTGACGTATCAGAAATCTCTCCCACTAAATCAGGAACCCGATCGCGATTAAGCATAATGCGACGGGGTTCTCCAGCTTTCCATCTCGGGATATCATCGCCCTTATACAGAACTAAATCTGGCCCACAAGCCTGAGCGTCGGGTAACTCAAGAATACAACGACCATAAGATTGAAGCATTACGTCAGGATTTGCAAATGCCCATAAAAATATAACTGCGGTCATCAAATCGCTAAACGAAGAGTGCGCTGGTCCTTCTAGTCCCATATCAACAAACAGCCATCCTTCATGAAATGAAATTTTAGTACAGTCGAGTTCTGGATTATCCCGCAGCGCAACATAATCGGCCCAAGTCGCATCATATCGCTGGGAAATCCCTGAAGATTGAGTCAGATGTTCGGTGTTTGGGTTTTCTAGGACGATCGTCATTGCTGTAGACCTCTCAAGTGTGGTTTCTATCCTAACCTAACGCTTTTAACAACGCCTCACCCATCGCTTTACAGCCCACAATAGTCATTCCTTCAGACGCAATATCCCCTGTTCGGTAACCTTGATCGAGGACCGTGATAACCGCCGCTTCAATAGCATCGGCAGCAGCGGCTTGGTTCAGGTCGTAGCGCAACATCATGGCAGCGCTCAAAATCTGCGCGAGGGGATTCGACTTATCTTGCCCTGCAATATCCGGCGCAGATCCATGAACGGGTTCATACACACCGGGTTTTCCAGGATGGCTGAGACTCGCCGAGGGCAACATCCCAATGCTTCCTGTCAACATTGCCGCCGCATCGGAAAGAATGTCACCAAAGAGATTGCTAGTGACAATCGTATCGAACTGTTTTGGATTGCGAATGAGCTGCATCGTGGCATTGTCCACATACATATGCGTGAGTTCCACTTCGGGATACTCCGACGACAATGCAATAATAGTGTCGCGCCATAGCTGCGAAACTTCCAGTACGTTGCACTTATCGACCGAACACAACTTTTTGCGCCGTTTCATCGCCGTTTGGAAGGCAACATGGCCAATCCGATCGATTTCTGATTCGGTATAAGTCATGGTGTTGATCCCGCGTTTTTCGCCCGTTTCGGTCGTGAAGATGCCGCGTGGTTGGCCAAAGTATAGGCCACCTGTCAGTTCTCGGACGACCATAATGTCTACGCCTTCAACGACGTCACGTTTGAGCGTTGAGGCTTCGACAAGCTGGGGCAGAATGGTAGCGGGGCGAAGATTAGCAAAGAGATTGAGACTCGATCGCAAAGCCAGCAATCCCGTTTCAGGCCGAAGATTTCGGGGTAGGTTATCCCACTTATACCCCCCGATCGCGGCCAATAGAATCGAATCACTATTTTGGCAGGCGTCTAAGGTTTCGGCTGGAAACGGTTCGCCTGTCGCATCAATCGCACTTCCGCCGATCAACGCTTCGGTCCACTCAAACACCAGGTCAAACTTTTCCCCAATGCGTTCGAGAACCTGAACGGCGACCGTCATAATTTCGGGTCCGATACCGTCGCCAGGGAGCAAGGTGATGCGGTAGTGCTGTGCCATAGGAGAAAGTTCGCTAAAATTGAATAACGCACATCGGCAATTGTCGCCATTGTGTATCAATTATCATACCGTTCCAGGAACGACGTTCAGCGATCGCTTCAAAACCTAGTCTAGAGAGCGGTGGGATATCATGAATAAGCCGATCGATTAAAAATCTGGCTCGGGTGAGAATTAGACCGCTGAGTCTTTTTGACCTCACGCCAAATAGTCAGAACATCCTCCGACTCGACCAACAGGCACAATGTGCCCTCAACCTGCTGCTGTTCACATTGAGCGATGGCTACGGCATAGACCCGTTTAGAAAAAGATTCTGCTTTTTGAAAGGTCCGACCCCTAACTTGAATCTGTTTGGAGGTCCGGTAATAAATTCCCCGTTTTTCGAGAGAAGCTGCTTGGAGAACCATCATTTTAAAATTTCTCCTAAAGCGAAGGAAATACTGGAACTTAAGGGGCAAGATTTCAACGCTTTAAGTTGTTGTTATGCCCGCTTTAGCTAATTGTAAATCAATGGTGTGGAGTTTGCGGGGAGTTCTATACCTAATTAGGAGGTTACAACCCCTCAATCATAATAATCAGATGTTAAAACTGCATCAGAAATGGGTTTACGGTATCCAATTGTATTTTTAGACACAATTAAACGATCTCATATTCTAAGTTGAATTAAGTTAAGTTTAATTTCATGTCAGGCGATTAAATTAAGCCGACTGATTAATTGAGTTCAATTAATCAACCCAATCAAATTAACTAATCAATCAAACTAATCAGCCAAACTAATTATCAGCATGACCCAATGCAGCTTCTCGGGTAGCTTCCGATCGCGCTTGACTCACCGCAGCAAATTCAGGCTGGACCCGTCGTTTCGGAATCTCGATTTCAACGCCATTGACCACCGCCCCCAAGAATCGGACTGAATCGGACTCATTGAGCTGGTCTATTGCCTCTGTGACAAGGCTTTGCTGGGTGATGCCGGGACGGGTAACGAGGATAAGACCATCGGTTTGAGGTTCTAAGGTCAAGGCATCATTACACTGGCTGAGGCACGGCGAATCTAAGACGACAAAATCAAACCGTCCCCGCACATCTTCAAGCAACCGACGGAATTCGTTGGATTCAACAATAGAGGCGGCTTGGCGCTGAATGCCGGGACTCGGGACGATATAGAGGTTTTGGATATCGGGGACAATGGAGATGCAGTCGGCGACTTGCCCGTAGTAGCGCAGAGGTTCGATTTGTTGGTCGGCGGCGATCTCGATACCCACCGATCGGGCATGGGAAGAACTCCGTAGATCGGCCTCAATGATTAAGGTTCGTTTTCCCGATCGAGCCGCTGCGATCGCCAGATTGTAGGCCACGGTGGATTTGCCTTCGCGATCGATCGTGCTCGTGACGAGTACCATCCGTGGGAGTTTGCCTTCATTTAGCCGGAGATTACTCCGAAACCGCTCGTAGGCATCTGCGTAGACTAACTCGCCATGAATCAGCAGCGGGAGGCTTTGGTGGAGTTCTTGAATGGGCGTATTAGGCAACATCCCCAAAACCGCCACATCCTGTCCCTTGAGGGCTTCTCGGAGATCTTCAGGCGTATAGACCGTGCCTTCCATCGTATCGAGTAGGAAGATAATCCCCGCCCCCAAAATCAACCCCACAACGCCGCCGCCGATAATCATGACCAGTGGGGCTTTTGCAGGTTTCGGCTCGATCGGGAGGGTGGCGATTTGGGCGAGGCTGAGGCTGCTAACGGTTTCGGCTTCGGCAGTTTTAGTATCGACGAGCTTGGCTTGCATTTGGTCGTGGAGGGTCTTTTTCAACTTGAGCTGATCTTCAAGTCGGGCGCGGGCAAGCTGTTTATTCGGCAAATTTTGAAGCTGTTCGCGGAGGGCGATGCCGGACCTGCCGACGATCGCAAACTGACGAGTGAGGCTATCGCGTTGGGTAGTGAGTTCGACTAGGCGAATGGCGAGGCGTTGTCGTTCAGGATCGAGGCTACTGTTGCTGCGAATATTGGTTTGAAACGGTGCCGCCCCGCCACCGCCCTGCATGACTTCACTGCCTCGTTTACGCAGTTGTTCCTCGTAGGCTTTGAGCTGAGTGGTGAGCTGGATGATAGTGGGATGTTCGGGGCGCAGGTCTTTGCTAGCGATCGCGAGTTGGGATTCGAGCTGATAAATTTGGCTGCGCAGGTTTGCAATAATCGGGTCCGCACTCAGCGCCGAGGACACGTAGGCTTGGTCTGCATTCAGTCCTAATTTGCTCTCAAGACTACCGATTTCAGCATTCATCCCTTCAATTTGGATTTGGAGCGATCGCTGTTGACCTTCACCGAGAGAAATTGCATTACTCAGACTCCCATTTTGGGACGCAATCAGGGCAGGGCCTTCCATTCGATCGTACTCCACCAGGTTTTGCTCCGTGGCGGTGAGTTCAGCCTTCACCTTCGGCAACCGCTCATTCAGCGACTTCATAATTTCCGTCAGACGTGCGCCATTGCTGCCTTTACTCCGATCGACGGCCCGTTGCGCTAGGCGTTCTACAATTTTTTTTGCACGGTTTGCATCGGTGTCTTTGTACTCAATTTTAATTCGCTCATTGGCGGCCCCAGCGGCCTTCTTATCCTTGGCGGCAACCGCAGTCGGCAGGCTTATTTTGAGGGTTCGCATCATCACACGCGGCTCGACCCCCATTTCCTTTGCAGTGTTCGCAATAATCTCATCACTCAACAACGAATCCGGCGTAAAGGTCTCTACGGGTTGCCTCACTTCCGCCCCCGTTGCCGAAAACACAGTCGTCGGTCGATTGCCCACAAGCACGGCTTCAACCGTATGAACCACCGCCGGATCCGGCATCGAACTTGCCAAACTCCCGCCCGTAATTCCAAGGGCCAGTCCAACAGGCATAAGCCATTTATAACGATCGACAGCGAGCAGATAGCGTTTAACAATGGGGGAAGGCATGGCAGATGGGGGGGAGGTTGTGAAGTGAGAAGTGAGAAGTGAGAACGATGAGAATTGGGAATATTGAATGCTGGACATTGAACTCTTAATTCAACATTCAACATTCTCAATTCTCAATTCTCTACCGTCCTGTGGGTCCGAAGAGGTTGGTGGCGCTGCTGCCCAGTTCGCGGAAGAAGAGGGTGAAGCCGAGGATGTCGCGGAAGGGTTGGGTGAAGGTGTTGAGGGCGTAGGTGAGTCTGCCGATTAGGTTACGTCCGATGACGATGACGTCGCTGTCTTGGAGGGCGATGTTTTGGGTGGGATCGCCCATGAGGGCACTTTTGCCGTTGAGTTCAAAGGTGATGGCTTTTTGTTGGACGGCATCGTAGCGGATGATGGCGATTTTGGTCAGGTTGGCTTGGTCGGGGTTGAGTCCCGTTTTGGCAAGGGCATCGACAAACCGACTGCCGTTGGGAACGCCGACTTCGCTCAAGCCGCCTCGGGCATAGCTGAGAACCCGAATGACGAGCAGCGGCTTGACTAAGGTCGATCGGGCGATGATGTTCCGATCGTAGCCGTCGAGCTTGGTGGGATCAATGGGCGGAATCATAATGACATCGCCATCTTGAAGCCGAATATCCGGGAGCGGCGTGCCGTCTTTGAGCGGCGTGTAGAGGTCGATTTCTTTTTCGTCCGTTGCGCCGTTGGTATAACTCCGACGAATTTTTACCGATCGCAAGTCGCCACGTTCAGTACTGCCTCCTGCGGCCAAGAGCACCGACGAAACCCGTCCACTCTGAGGGGTGAGTGGATAGAGTCCGGGCTTGCTAATTTCGCCTGCGATCGTGACTTGGACGGGGCGGGCATTGGTCATGGAGAGCAGAACGATCGGATTAATAATGTAGCGACTGACGGTTTGCTTGACGCGTTCTTGGGCCTCGTCAATGGTCAATCCTTGGAGCGAGATTTTGCCTAGCACCGCCTGGGTGATTTTTCCTTCTGCATCGATCGTGGCTTGAAAGTTAAAATCCTGAAATCGCTGCACATAAATCGCCACACTGTCGCCCTGGCCTAGTCGGTAGGTGCTGAAGGCCGGAATGGGCGGCGATGCAAGGGGCGCGATCGGGATAGATCCAGGAACTTGTGCTGGCAATTGAGACGGCGATTGAACGATCGGTGCATTTTCAGGCGGAAGTTCACCCCGATCGCGCAGTCGTTGACGGGCCTGTTCAAGGAGTTGCTTTGCAGTGAGGCCCGTGGTGGGACTCGTGTTTAGACCTGTAGAACGATCGGAGGGATTTGCCCCAATACCTGCCCCAATACTGGAGGGAAGCGCACTGGGAGGAGGAGCCGTTTGGGCTAGGGCAGCTTGGCTCAGGAGCGGATTGGAAATTAGGATAGAGAGGAGGAAGGAGGCTCGTTTCATGAAGAACGGGGGAGTTCGGAGGACGGAGAAAAGAAGGAATTTTGGAAGAGGAAAGTAAAAAACTATTGAGATTTGAGCGTCGTTTCGAGCAGACGGGACTCGATCGGTTGCGCTAAAGCGGTGATCTTGTCGCGGTACTTATTGAGATCATCGAGGGGTTCCATCGGTAAAAGGATACTGACTGCGATCCACGGTTGACGTTTGCCTTGGAATTGGGCTAGCCGATCGGCAAAAAACCAGTGGCTAGGCTCAGGGTGCCCACCCTCACTCCAGGCGTACCACTGCATCACGGCGTAAGTTCGTTTTGAGTTCCAAGCGCGAAATAAACGGGCGGTGACGGGGACTTGGTTCACTATGAAGCTTTGTTGCGAGTCGGAGTCGCGTTTCCAGCGTTGAACGCCGTCGAGATCGGACCATTCGACTTGAGGCTGATCGCGAGGTCCGTTTTGGGTAAACAAAAAGACGGTGGCGGTGTCTTTGGTGATGGCGTCTTTGGTGGCGGATTCGATCGTTTGAATCGACCAGGGATGCTCACCCAAAATCATGGATTTCTGCTCCGTGGTTCGCCAACCCGGAATCTCAATGCCCTGTTTACGAATCTGCTTGAGTTCGCCTAAAACTTTCACCGCAGGCGGATTTTGCCATTGCCATTTGCCAGCGAGGTAGCCGGGAACCGTGCCAACAGCCAGCAGAATCGATAGGAAGATTAGGAGGGTGATTTGGAGAATGCGATCGGATTTGGAAGAGGTGAGCGAGGCCATGATGAGTTTTTGGGGTGATGGGTTAGGACGGCTGGATTATGGATTTTGGGTCTCTTGGCGAGGTTCTGGGCGAGGTTCAAAGTGACCGATCGCCCAGACTAAAATTCCGAGAAGCCCCGCCGAATAGAAATCCCCGCCCCAACTGTCATGCAGCCAGTTAAACAGTCCGTCTTGGCCCGTCCCATGCCAATAAATCAACAGCGTATTGCGCACAATGTTTCCCGTCACACTCAAAATAACGGTTCCTGCTAAAAAGAAGGCGGTAAATTTCCGCGATCGCAGCATTCCGGTCCAGTCCAACAACAACAGCGCCACGTACAAACTGGTAAACAACATCTTCAACCCCGCACAATACGGCGCAACTTCGACTTGCTTGCCGTTGAGATACAAAAACATCTGGTCTACCGTGACCGGAATGCCCAAAATCTGCAAAATAACGCCCGCTGTTCCCGCAATAAAGATCTGTAACGGGGCCGTATAGGGCGCGATCAAATAGGGAATTTCATTGGGAGTTGCAAATAAAAGCAACAGAAGCGGAAACCCCACCACAGCAAAACTCGATCGGCCTTTCAACAGCATCGCAACACCCGCCAACATCAACGGCAACGATAGACTTACAAAATCCGCCAAGTTGCTCATATAAAAGATTCCTGCGGTGGTGCAAAGTCCCATTCCCAAAAGCTGATCCGTCACAGACGCAGAGAACTGAGCTAATTTCGATCGCCCTTGCCATACCAAATACCCCGCAAAGGGAATTCCCAGCATTCCGTGACTGAAGTATTCATGCTCAATGCTGATAGATTTTTTTACCCAGCCATGGACCCAATGCCCGAGCAGCGGCGCATACATTAAGGTCAAAACCAACCCGATCGCCCCCAAAATCCAGGGAAACCGTTTCGGGTCAAACGAGGGAACAGTCGATCGGAGGGTTTGCATGATGGTCCTAAAAAAGTGCAGAACAGAGAGAGTCGATTGATGAAATTAGCTAGTAGTCTGCGGCTTAAATAATCCAGCGATTCAACTCTTCCTCGTTGGGTTTGGGGCACGGCGAGCCATGCCCCTACAGATCCGGGTTTCAGAGAATGTAGGGGTTTGGCTCGCCGAACCCTAAACCCAACGAAGAAGTGATCTAAGCCGTCATCAGTCGCTCTTCCCGCTGGAAACTAGCCTCAGCCAGGGAATCTGTGACCCGATCGATTTGGCGATCGCTCAGACCGGGGAACATCGGCAGCGATACGATTTCTCGCGATAATTTCTCGGCAACAGGAAAATCTCCCTCACGATACCCCAAGAATTGAAATCCGGGTTGCAGGTGACAAGGCAATGGATAGTGAATCCCAGTTTGGACCAGGGCGGCATCAAGGCGTTCCATTAGGGTGTCTCGATCGATCGCGCTGTGGTGATCGCTGCTCCCATAACCGTTTAGGGTGTTGGCCGCATTTTGAATCACCCGAACCAGATAGAGATGGTAGACATGGCCTTTCCCAGCGTGATTTTGCAAGGGAAGAATGCCTTGTCTGGAAAGGGGTTTGAGGGCTTGGTGGTAGCGATCGGCACTGCGGTTTCGATCGAGGTTCCAGCCTTTGAGGTGCGGCAGTTTGACCTGAAGGATGGCGGCTTGCATCGTGTCGAGACGGCTGTTGGTGCCGACTTCGGTGTGGAAATACTTTTTGGGTGCGCCGTAGTTTCGCAGCGTTCGCATGGTCTGGGCCACGGTGCTGTCCGACGTGACAAAAATGCCACCATCCCCCATGGCTCCGAGGTTTTTGCTCGGGTAAAAGCTAAATGCGGCGCCGATACCGATCGATCCTGCTTTGTAGCCTTCGCGTTCGGCCAAATGAGCCTGGGCCGCATCCTCGAAAATCATCAAATCATAGGTCTCGGCCAGGTTAATCAGCAGCGTCGGCGAGACCATTTGGCCGTAGAGGTGAACCGCAACGATCGCCCGTGTCAACGGCGTAATCGCCCGTTCAGCCGCCGCCAAATCCATCAGTCCTGTCGTGAGTTCACAATCGACTAGCACGGGTTTGGCCCCCGCCCGCACCACCCCAATCAGCGTGGCAATGAAGGTATTGGCAGGCAGAATCACTTCGTCTCCCGGACGAATTCCGCAGGCTTGGAGACCTAGGGCGATCGCATCGGTTCCAGAGGCCACGCCCACGCCATGTTCGACTCCGCACGCCTGGGCAAACTCGGTCTCAAATTCCTTGACGGCCACCCCCATAATGTAATCGCCCCGCCGCATGACGCCTAAGACGGCTTCTTCTAGAGCGTCTTGGATGGGTTCATGTTGGCTAGTGAAATCGACGAAGGGAACGCGGGTGGCAGTACTTTTCATGGCGGCGCAGTATTGAGAATCTGGCCCTAGAGTGCCCCGCTATTGCCCCGCGTCAACAAAAACCGCTTCAACAAAACCCCAAGTCCGTTCCCGTTCCCGCATGAACCTGGGCTAATTTTTCGTAGTGGTGAGCGTGGGTCAACAAATCCGCTGCTTCATCCTCGTTTAAAGTACGCAAAACCTTGCCGGGAATGCCAACGCAGAGCGATCGTGCAGGCACATCTTTCGTCACCACGGCCCCCGCACCCACGATACTTCCGCGCCCAACCCGCACCCCACTCAAAACAATCGCGCCAATCCCAATCAAGCAACCTGATTCAATATAAGCCCCATGAATGACTGCTCGATGGCCTACCGTCACGTCGGATTCGAGGATGGTCGGCTGACCGGGATCGCCGTGCAGAATCGCGCCATCTTGGATATTGCTACGATCGCCGATTTCAATGCGCGACACATCTCCCCGCAGCACCGCGCCATACCAAATACTGACGCCTTTACCCATTGTAATCATGCCGATCGTCGTCGCATTGGGGGCGATAAATGCAGCCTGGGATAGATCGGGTGCAGCCCAAAAAGATGTCATGGTAGTTATTGGAGTGTTGTAAGTCATCGTCGCTATAATAAGGCTATCTATCTGACATTCAGCCCTGTAGCTAGCGCGACTCATTCTTACCGAATCGACCCCTATCGGATTCTCGGATAACAATGCAAACTTTGAGCTTCCAATATCCCATCTACGGATCGGAAATCCAGTGCCCTCACTGTCGTCAAACGATTCCGGCGTTGACCTTGACCGATACCTACCTCTGTCCGCGTCACGGTGCCTTTGAGGCGGATCCAAAAACGGAAGAACTCGTCCATCTTCAGTCGGGCCGACATTGGCGACTCTGGAAAGAGGACTGGTACCGACAGCACACGCACCCCGATGGCATTCGGTTTGAGATTCACGAGGCACTCGATCGGCTTTACACTCAAGGGTACCGGGCCACTCGGGTCATCATTGCCCAGCGCTATCAGGAATTGATCAGCACGTATCTTGAGCGCAGTACGCCTTGGCGAGGTACGACAGACACTCAGAAGCCTCGGCTATACGGGTTACCCGTGGAATTCAGTGCGAATTCGGATCAGGAACCCTGCTGGGACGTGATCAATTTTGATCTCGAAAAGGAACCTGGCGCTCCGGTACGCTATCCCTATTTTCGACTTCTGGAATAGAACAGCTCTCTAAATTCTCAAGCCTTCTAAATTCTCACTTCAACCTTCTCACTTCTCAACTCCCATGCTGCATCACGTTTCGATTCGGACGGCTGATATTTTTCGATCGATCGCATTTTATGAGCAACTGGGATTTGCGATGGAGGAGCAATTTACAACGGGTTCGACGTTGGCCTGCTGGATGGTGGGATTGGGCGGGCGACTAGAGCTGTTGCAAATCCCCGAGCCAAAACCTGCGGCAGACGCTTTTAGTGATGAGCACTATGTGGGGTATTACCATCTCTCATTTGATGTAGGAACCCTGGCGGAAAGTCTGCCCGACTGGATGCTGGGGTTAAAAACTAAGCTGGATGCGATCGATCAGCCGCTGGTGATTTTGCTCGCACCGCAGCAGCAGATGATTGGCGATCGGGTGTTTGAAGTGGCCTTTGTGGCAGACCCGGATGGATTGCCGATCGAGTTTTTGCGAGAGTATTTGTAGGAGGAATAGTTAGGTTTGGGGCAGCGTGTCCCAAACCCGAGACTCATCCCTAATTAATCCGGTTTGGCGATGAACGGAACCCGAGGAGCATGTCCCCAGAAGGCTTCCAATCCGTAGAAGTCACGCTGGTCCGGCATTTGAATATGAACCACGATATCGCCGTAGTCCAAGCACGCCCACAAGCCTTCAGACAGCCCTGCACTTCGCAGTGGTTCACGATCGAGTTCGTCTTTAACTTTCTCATCAACGGCATTCGCAATTGCGCGCACTTGCACCTTGGAGTAGCCTGTTGCGATCACAAAGTACTCGGCGATCGAAGAGACTTCTCCGACGCGGATAATCATAATGTCTCCGGCTTTGCGATCGTCAGCGGCATCGGCGGCCATCATCACGAGCTTATAGACGGGGTCGTTTTCATCAATGGGCGGGAGCGATGGCTCGAAGGATTCATGACTTGGGTCGGTCATGTATTCAGCCATCAAGTCTGCGTCTTCAGCAACCGGGGTCGAAATGCTTTCTGTCATGTGTGGGAACTTACCTCTTGTAAAAACCAGTTTCGGGTGATCACCGTTCGGGGGTGAATGAGCTGATTGGATCTTAGCAAATACTGCAAGCCATAGTCTGCTGTTCTCCAAACTGCTGCTTTAAGATTGTCAAGACTCAGGACGCGCAGTGTTTCGAGTTCCTCCGTTTTTCCCCGTCCCGGTTCTAAGCTGTCTGCGAGAAACACAATACAGGACAATGGATCCATTCCTGGTTTTCCGAGGGTATGATTCGCGATCGCATTCAAAATGCCGTCATCTGTAATGCCAAACTCATCCCGCGCCACGATCGCACTGACATCCGCATGAAGCAAATGCGGCACGATGCGATCGATAGGGTCTAGAACCAGCCCTTCTTGCTGGGCCATTGCAAGTAGGCGATCGGGCTTAAAGAACTTAGCCAAATCATGCATGAGTCCAGCCTGGGAAGCTTTGTCCGGATCGACATTGTGGTGACGAGCCAAATCTGCCGACATTTCTTCCACTCTTAAAATATGGCGAATTCGGGATTCGGGGACGTGGGTTTGGAGCCAGGTCAGGATGTCCGATTGCAATTGTGGATTCATGGATTTTGGGTCAATTTAGTTGCCTGCCAACCGATCGAGCTTCGATCGCACAAATAGCTGGGCGAGCTTCTTCACAAGGAGCACACTCGACACCCCGGCAATCACAAATGCAGCGATCGCCGCCCCTTTGAAACCGCCAATGAGCAGAACAGCTCCAATCAGGGCACTGAATCCGGTAATACAGGCACAGAGCAATGCCTTCAGGGTCAGGTTGAGCAACTTCAGCGCCCGATCGCCTTCCACCGATCGAACTCGGACTTCGATATCACCTTGGGATAGCTTTTCCTCAAGACGGGCGATCGCGACCTCGGTGCCGCTGGGTTTGGAGATTTGGTAGGACAAATAACCTTGGGCTTGTTTGACAATTTCACCCACCCCACGCCCTTTCTCTTGGGCCGAAATGGTCGCCAGCTCTTTAACAAAGGGCTTCGCGGCAACCAATAGATTATATTGCGGATCCAAATCCCGAGCGACGCCATCTAAAGTTGTTAGCGCTTTGATAATGAAGGTCATCCGGGCAGGCAAGCGGAAGGGTTGCTGCTCAAATAGACTGTACATCTCATTGCGCAAACTCTTGAATGCTTGAATTTCAACAGGACGATCGGTAAATCGTTCTAACAAAAACTTAATAATCCGTCGCACAGGCGTCATATCGGACATGGGTTCCACAAGACCCATATCAGTCAATGTCTGAACCACTTGATCGGTGTCTTTTCTCAACACCGCAAAAAAAGTCTGGACCATCTGACTTTGATTGATCGACTGAACTTCAGCCATCATGCCAAAATCATAAAAAATCAGCTTACCGTCATCCCGAACCGCCATATTTCCAGGATGTGGATCGGCCTGGAAAAAGCCGTCCTGAAGGAGCTGCTTCATGTAAGAACAGATGCCAATGTGATTAATCGCTTTAGGGTCGATGCCAGCCCGTTCCAAGGCCGCGCGATCGTTAACCTTGATTCCGGGCGCGTACTCCATCGTGAGGACGCGGGTGGTCGTGTAGCTCGGATAAATTTTGGGGACCACGATGAAGGGGTGATCGAGGAAATTCCGCCGAAAGCGATCGGCGTTGAGACCTTCTTTGACGTAATCAATCTCTTTGTAGAGAATGTCTGTAAATTCCTCGTACAGCGCATCGAAATCGACATAGTGCGAATTGGGCAGCGATCGCTTCAGCAATCCAATGAGCTGCTTAAGGACTTTAAAATCGAGATCAAATAAGCGATCGAGTCCGGGGCGCTGGATTTTGACCGCGACGACTTCTCCCGTGTGGAGCTTAGCCCGATGGACTTGTCCTAGACTGGCAGCAGCGATCGGTCGAAGTTCAAACTCTTTGTAAATAGACGACAACGGCGCATCGAACTCTGCCTCAATAATCGCAATCACCTGTTCCACTGGAAACTCAGGCACCTGATCTTGAAGTTTAGTCAGAGCCTTTACGTATTCCAGTGGCAGCAGATCAGCGCGGGTCGATAGCGCTTGCCCAATTTTGATAAACGTGGGACCGAGGTCTAAGAGCGTCTGGACGAGCCACTCACCCCGTTGAATCCGGGCAGCAGGCGATCGATTAATCCCCTGACTATCGAGCCAGAGATACCAGCTTAGCTTGGCAGCCGAAAGGGATACGTCCATTTGCCTGGAAATGGGCGAATAATCTGGACGTTGCCAGCGAAACAGAGGAGGTGAGGACGCAGTGGTTAACATAATTCAAATCTAGTATACCTAGTATGCCCCCTGAAATCAGAAGACTTAGGCCAATATATGGACTACCCTTTTGCAGATTCAGGTGCTTTGGGTAAAAGAATGGTGAACGTGGTCACGTAGGTCGTGCCTTCTTCGATCGGTTGACTCGTCGCAGAAACTGTTCCGCCCAAGTGTTGTACTAAGCTCTTCACGAGTGCAAGCCCTAAACCCGTCCCTGGAACAGCATTATCCGTCATGCCCTGGCATCGTCTAAATTTCTCGAAGATATGGGGCATTTCTTCCGCCGGAATCCCACCGCCAAGGTTGGTAATAACGATCGAAATTTGACGAGCAATAGACTGCGTAACTCGAAGACTAACCCGAGTGCTGGGGTCGGAATACTTTCCAGCATTCGTCAGCAGTTCCACTAAAACCCGGTTAAGGCTGGAGACATCGGTGGATATCGCGAGCTTGCCGGGGAGGTCCATTTCTAGGGTCAAGCCCTTCGAGGTCCACTGCTGAACAAACCCAGATTCGAGATCCCGCACAAAACGAGGTAAGTCGATAACTTGGAGTTGCATCAGGACCTGCTTGGTCTCTAATTCTTGCAGGGCCAGCAAGTCGTTAATCAATCGCGTTTCTTGAGCACACTGCTGCTCCAAAATATTGAGATACTGCGATCGCCTGTCGGGCGTCAGGGTCGCTTCTCTCAGCATCCGAATTGCCAACATCATACTGGTGAGCGGGGTCCGTAGTTCATGACTCAGCGTGCTCAAAAACTCATCCATCCGTTTATTCATTTCCCGCAGGCGTTCGATTTGCTTGCGGTTTAGCTCATAGAGCTTGCCTTGGAGATCGACACTGTGCTGAAGTTGTGCGGTACGGTCCTCCACAATGGATTCCACCTGTCGCAGTGTCTCAGTTTGAATGATGGCGGAACTGACTTGACCTGCTACAAGCTTGGCAAAATCTAGGTCTTGAGCCGACCAATGACGCGATCGGCGACTCTGAAGCACCAGAAAGCCCAATGGTTTTCCCTTGTTTTCTAAAGGTAGCATTACGATTGAAGGCAATTCCGCTGTGCCTAGAAGTTGGGACACTTCAGTGCCGCCAGCCTGAAATTCTTCGCCATCAGTGAGATAAAACACGTCTGGAAAGACCTTCATCGCCGCTTGCGTAATCCCACATTCGCTGACCCAGTAGGAGCCTTGGAGGGGGGGATTTTGAACATCATTTTGAACATTATTGGGGACTAGTCGGCTTGAAGCGGCGGTTATGGGCAGAGCGATCGACGAAGAATGATTACAGGCCGTGCTGACAGCCTCAATGAGCACACGGGTTTTTGGAAGGCGATCGGCGACTCGAAGCATCTGTCGCACATCCCAAAACTTCAGTCGCAACACGGCACTTTGATCCATCCCAAAAAGCTGATTGAGACCCTGAAGCGTGGTCTCATAAATGACAGGTAGAGCTGAAGACTTGCGGATTTCGTCAGTCAATTGGCGCGTAAACGACTGGTAGGCCAGTTGTTTTTGATACTGCTGCTTCCAGTACTGAGCATTGTCTTCGTGAAGCGAGACCTGTTCACTGGGCTGCTCGTTCAATGGAAACCCTCCCTGGTCCGATCGGAGGACGGAGGGTTGAAGCTTAGAAGCGGGTGACTTCGGCACCAAGGTAGCTTCCGAGACGTTTGCTTGCATCCTAATCTTTATGCCAATGAAGGTCTTAGAACAGCCTGATAAAGTAGCATTGCTAATGTCACTAGGTTACCTTGTGTTTCCTCAGAGTGTATCCGTATTTTCCCTACCATCGTATTACTACGTCTAAGGCCCGATCGCTACACACTGTAGTACACTTGAACGAAGATTAAACTACTTTTTACTTTCCTCTGCTTACTCTTCTACTTAAAGGTCGTTTCCGTGGCGTCATCCTCTGCTTCATTGCGCGTTGTTGGAACGGTTAAGGGTCCGGGTGAAACAGCCAATCAGTATGTCTTCATCACCTCAGACACGCGGAATGTCAAGATTGGTGAATATGTCTATTACGAGGTGCCGAAGGATGAAGATGCAGAGGCTGGAAGTCGTCAAGTCTCAAAAGCCGCTCCATTCTTGAAGATTTTAGGGAAAATTTCTGAACGAAAGCTGATCGAGCATCTTCCCGATCGGATTTTTGCCGATACTGAAGTCAGCCCCCAAACGATCGCGGCCCTAGTGGGCTTTACGGATCAGAATCCTGAGCTTTATGAAGTTGCTGTAGATGTCATCGGTCACTTTGAAAAAAATCTAGGCTTCATGAATCCCCGCCGTAGCCCCAACCCTGGTGCGAAAGTGGTGCTAGCAAGCGATGAGATGCTGCGAGGGATTCTGAACAAAAAGCAGGTGGGCGAAGTGGGAGCCGCGCACATTGGGTCGATTTTGTTGCGAGATGCGAATGCCGTGCCCGTTGCGATTGATGTTAAAGAGCTGGTCAGCACTCACATGGCCATTTTGGCTGGAACTGGATCCGGAAAATCCTATACTGCTGGGGTTTTGATCGAGGAACTGATGGCTCCCAATAACCGGGCGGCGGTCTTAATCTTTGATCCCCACGGAGAGTATTCAACGCTTGGAGAAATGCAGACCAATCCGGCGTTCATGGGCGATGACGGTTATCAGCCGAAGGTCGTGGTGATGACGCCTGACGATATTCGGATTCGGCTGTCGTCGCTGGATTATTACGATTTGATGACGCTGCTGCCGGGGATGAGTGAGCGTCAGCAAGCCATGCTGAACAAAGCCTTTCGGATTTTGCAGCGCCACCGCAAGGGGGAGTTTCGGTGGAGTATTCAGGATTTGATCGCGGCTGTGCAGGAGGCCGATACCCAGACCGATGATGAAGGCAATGAGAAACAGGGAAGCTCTGCGCCCGCCCTGGAATGGAAACTTGAAGGGCTAGAACGATCGCAATATTTCCATACTTTCGAGCATTCGGTGGCTCCGCGAGATTTATTTCGACCGGGCCAAGTGACGGTGCTGCAAATGAATGAAATTTCTCAAGAAGAGCAGCAGGTGATTTGTGCGGCAATTTTGCGTCATACCAACCAGGCTCGCATGAATACCCATCGTGAAAAGAATAGTGCCGATGATGAAAACTATTTGCCTTATCCAGTGTTCTTACTCATTGAAGAAGCCCATCGCTTTGCCCCGGCGAGTGAACCGTCTCGGTGTAAGAATATTTTGCGGACGATTTTGAGTGAGGGGCGGAAGTTTGGGATTGGGGTGGGACTGATTACGCAGCGACCGGGGAAGATTGATGCCGATGTGTTGTCGCAGTGCATGAGCCAGTTCATTATGCGAATTATTAATCCAGTGGACCAAGATAGTCTGAAATATGGGGTGGAGGCGGCGGGGCGAGATTTGCTCAAGGAGTTGCCTGCGCTGACAAAGGGGCAAGTGATTATTTCGGGCGCGTGCGTCAATACGCCGATTCTGTGCAAAGTCCGATCGCGTAAGACCAAACATGGCGGCGAAACCATGGATGCGCCGAGCGAATGGATGAAGTACTTTACCGCCCATCGGCAGGCAAAACGGGCGATCGATGAAGCCACGGTTGTGATTCCGAATGTTCGATCGTCGTCGGTTGAACGGGTTAGGGGTCGCAGCGTGGATTAGAGACTTAAACTCGCCCCTTCAATTCACAGAACCCGCTATTTGACTTTGGTTAAGGCTGAGGCTTGATTATTCTTGTAGCGAGTGGTGCGGTCTTGGGCGATCGCGTAGTTTTTGTCGCTAGGGGGAACCTGGGCCATCAACTCAGAGGCTTTTTCCCACTTTTCGGCAATGGCCTTCCAGTCGTCTGAACTTTGAGCTTTGCTGCCAGCCGTTGCAGTTTCTTCGGCGAGTCGAACGGCCATTGGGAATGGGTCGATGGTTTTTTCAGGCAGTTTTTGAGTGGAGTTTGGGGGTGGGGGAGTAGAGGGAGGAGTGGGGGCTGAGTTCGGAACACTTGCTAAACTCGTTGGGGCGGTTGCCGTGTTGGACTGGCCTTGGAGAAGCTGGTAGAGAACCCAGCCACTGCCTAGAAGGGCGATCGTGGCACCGACACCGCCCAAAATCCCGCGCCAAAATTGTCGTTTTTCCCGTTGCTGCCGAGGCGACAGACCCAGAATAGCGTCGGGGTTGGAGGCGAAGGACTCTTGGACATCTTCGAGCATTGTTTGGAAGAAGTTGGGACGGGTCAGATTGATTTCCCTCGACCAAAGCAACTTAGCGGGATCACGGTTGATTTCATCTAGCCAGAGAAGCTGCTGTTCTCGGACGATGCGGCTGTTCACATTGACGCGCCGGACGCCACGTGGGGCCACACTTTCGAGAATGGTTTTGACGCGATCGGGAAGGGTGGCTTCAGAAAGCTGGCCGGGGGTGTCAGCCTCACAGAGAAGTTGGAGAACGCCACCATCGAAGACGGCCCGTGTCCGTACCCCAACGTCCGACAAATCTTGGTTCAAGACCTGGATGATGGCAGTGACGCTGCCTTGATGCGCTTGTTTACGGATGTCGTTGGCGGGGTTCATGACGGTAGACATAACGGATTAGGGCTGGGGACAGAACGGAAATCGATCGAGGCTTTCAGACTAATCTTTGCGCAGAATCTTATAGAACGCTATCAAAAATAGTTCGATTATTGTAGTTCGATATTGCGAAAATGCTAACCTTCCGAGAGATGTCGGTGATCATTAAACCGTCTAATTTGCCAGAGATCGGTGTTGAATCGATTTTCATTTTGGAGATGCCACCTGTCGCGATCGATCCAAAATTCAAAGACCGCCGTGTTGTGAGACGAAATCCGCCAAGACCTGTCGGTGCCAAGCAATTCGCCAATGAGATGAGGCAAGAAACCGCTGTGGGTGATGACCCAAAGCTTATCGCTATTTCTATGACGGTTGAGTATTTTTAAAATGAAGCGATGGGCGCGATCGCGGATTTCCACTAGGGATTCGGCGTCGGGAACTTGGATCCATTCAGGGGTGGCTTCGAGTTTGGCGCAGAGTTCCGGGTAGCGGGATTTGGCCTCGGCCCAGGTGAGTCCTTGCAGTAGACCATTGTGAAATTCTTTGAGGTCGTCTACGTAAGCGATGATGATGGGTTCTGGGTCTTCGGCGGCGCTGGGGCTGTTCGTCCAATCTCGGACGAATGCGGGAGACCTGTCCTGAAAAGGCGCTAGGGCTATTTTGGCGGTTTGGGTCGTGCGCCGAAGGGGACTGCTGTAAACGTGGGTGGGGGTCCAGCCTTCGCGCAGGAGGGCGAGTCCGAGTTTTTCGGCCTGTTGTTCTCCCTGTTCGGTGAGGGAGTATTCACCTTGGCCCTGCATTCTTTTTTCGATATTGCCCGTTGATTCGGCGTGACGAATGAGAAGGATTTTGAGAAATTGCATGGAGTGTCACCGGGACTCATCAAAACAGGAAAACTCACAATTTGCCTTTGCCTATTGTAATCACATGTAATCCTACCGAATCATCTTGAAAGATTAATAGGAGGAATTCGGTAAAATCCGATCGATCGACCCGCAGTGGGATTAAACTGTAGAAAGTGTAAACGTTAGAATGCGCGCCTTCATCATGCAGATGCTAAAGTCCACCACCCGTCATATTCATATTTTTACGGCGGAGATTAGAGATAATGAATTGATCCCTAGCCGAAAGGTACTGACGTTGGATGTGGATCCTGACAATGAGTTTATCTGGGGTGATGATTCCCTTCAGTCGATTTATCGGACGTTTGATGATCTGGTGGAGTCCTATGATGGGGCGGATCTGACGGATTATAATCTGCGGCGAATCGGGTCGGACTTGGAACATCATGTGCGATCGCTTCTGCAAGCGGGTCGGATTTCCTACAATCTCAATAGCCGTGCGCTGAATTATAGTATGGGCTTACCTCGGGTGGCAGATGAGGCCGCTCAAGTTTAGATCAAACCCTGAAGTATGAAGCAAATCTAAATTTTGGATTTTGGTAGCCATCCAGAATGGTAGGGAATTCTGAAAAGCAGAACCCTATCTTCATTCTATTGTCTATATGAATCCAGAATCGCAGCGATCTCCGATGACCCCACCGCCTGTTCCCCGTGTGCCTCCGGCTCCACCCCCACCCTCACGGATGCCACTGGCGATGGCTAGTGGTGTCTCGGGCAATGGTGTCTCGGGCAGTGGTGTTTTAGGCAGTGCTCTTTCAGGCGGTGGTTTGCCAATCACCAACGGCATTTCAGATAGTGAAGCAACCAGTTTTT
Organism: Synechococcales cyanobacterium; assembly: GCA_043764895.1. Classification (GTDB taxonomy): domain Bacteria; phylum Cyanobacteriota; class Cyanobacteriia; order Leptolyngbyales; family Leptolyngbyaceae; genus JAAFJU01. The sequence continues at coordinate 45,835 of JAYUJY010000005.1, forward strand.
TCCCGCCAACGAGTACGTTTTCTCAGGAAGGTGCCACTAGCTTTCACCCGATCGAAATGACGCCAACTCAAACGCAGCCGCTGACGGCTATGCGATCGGTTGCTGCTGAAACCCGTGTCCCGCCGTCTAATATTACCTATCCTGTTGCGCCGCCGCCGTTTGGATTGTCGGCTCCTGTTTCGCCGCCGTCGATTCCGGAGACTTCTCCTGTGGCCGCTCATCGTGCATCGGCATCGCCCTTTGCTCAGCAAGGTCGTTCAGGTCCGACTCAAGGTGCGCCGACGCTGGCTCAGATTATTCGTCAAGCTTTTGATGAAGGATTTTCTGATGTGCATGTGGGCGTGGGTGAGATTCCTCGGTTTCGCGATCGCGGTGAAATTAAGGACACGGAATATCCGGTCAGCGATCGAGAGACGCTGTATAGCTGGATGCGAGAAATCCTGAGCGATGAGGATATCGAGAAATTTGAAAAAACGATGGATTTGGATGCGGCGACACAGTATGACTTTGCGCGAGTTCGGATCAATGTTTTTGATGCGTTGCAGGGTCCGGCTATTGTCATGCGGTTGATTCCGCTAAAAATCCTGACGATGGAGCAGCTTAATCTACCCCCTGTTTTCCGCGATGTTTGTCATTATCACAAGGGCTTAGTTTTAGTGACTGGGCCGACAGGTTCGGGGAAATCAACAACGATGGCGGCGATGGTTGATCACATGAACAAGGAGATGCCGAAGCATATTATTACCATTGAAGATCCGATCGAGTTTGTGCATAAAAGCCAGAAAGCGCTGATCAAACAACGTGAAGTCGGGATTAATACCCTAAAGTTTGACAATGCCTTAAAAGCAGCGTTGCGGGAAGATCCAGACTGCATTTTGATTGGAGAAATGCGGGATAAAGAGACCGTGAATACGGCTATTAA
>JAYUJY010000006.1:0-10352 GCA_043764895.1 Synechococcales cyanobacterium
GTGGGCGATTCCTTTGAGATTTACTCCGCGCTGAAACGGTTGCAGACAACGTGCAAAATTGTGGCGAGCTATGGAAACATTTCGGCTTCAGGTGGCGTGTTCATTGGCGCGGCAGCTCCCCATGTCATGGCCAATCCGGGAACCATTACGGGCAGTATTGGCGTGATTTTGCGCGGGAACAATCTGGAGCGATTGCTCGATCGGGTCGGGGTTTCGTTCCAAGTGGTCAAGTCGGGTCCCTACAAAGACATTTTGTCCTTCGATCGGCAGCTCACGGCCCCTGAACAACAGATTTTGCAGGATTTGATTGACAGTAGCTACGAGCAGTTTGTTGGCGTTGTGGCGGTCGGACGAGGGTTGAGCGTCGATGCTGTGAAAAAGTTTGCAGATGGACGGATTTTTACCGGAGAGCAAGCGGTGGGTCTCGGTCTCGTCGATCGGCTCGGGACCGAAGACGATGCGCGGCGCTGGGCGGCGGAACTGGCGGGATTGGATCCAGACAAAGTGAAGACGCATACCTTTGAAGAACCGAAGTCGCTTTTGAGCAAGGTGACGGGAAGTCGCTCGAATGCCTTGACTCAAACCTTCGCTCAAACCCTGACTCAGGTTCCGGGTGCGGCAGCGGGGATGGAATGGCTGGCCTTTGAATTGGAAACTCAGGGAATGCCGTTGTGGCTGTATCGGCCCTAGAGACTATGATTTAGGGTGAGATTTAGTTTGGGATTTAGTTTGGGATTTATTCTGTGACTGAACCTGGGCTTTAAATTGGCCTGACCCAAATTATTTTCTTTCGGGGGTACTTTACGTGCATTGGCGAGTTCGAGCGATTCGGGGGGCGACGACGGTCCCGGTGAACAGCAAAGAGGCGATCGCGGCGGCGGTCACTGAACTGCTCGATGAGTTGGAGTTGCATAATCGATTGGGGAATCCCAACGAAATCGTGAGCGTGACCTTTTCGGTGACGCGAGATTTGGATGCGATTTTTCCAGCAGCGATTGCCCGTCAGCGTCCCGGCTGGGACCAAGTACCCCTAATGGACTTTCAACACATGTATGTCGAGGGGAGTTTGGAGCGGTGTATTCGGCTACTGCTGCACTTCAACACGGATGAACCTAGTCTTGTGGTGTATCATCCCTACCTGCGTCGAGCGAGGGATTTGCGTCCGGATCTCGCTTTGAGCGCGCCACTCTCGGTCTAAGCTGAGTTTGAATTGGGTCTAAACCTTGGACCTATCGGGTAGGATTCGCCGATCGGGGTCAATTCATGAAATAATGATTTCCCGGAAGGCGAGCATTGACGCTTGCACTATAAGCTGCATATCTTTTGAGGACGTTATGACTGACGCAGAAATTTTTGAGAAAGTGAAATCCATCGTCGTGGACCAACTCAGCGTAGATGCTGACAAGGTTGTTGCGGGTGCAAGTTTCCAGAATGACTTGGGTGCAGATTCTCTGGACACTGTTGAACTGGTGATGGCCTTGGAAGAGGAGTTTGATGTAGAGATTCCTGACGAAGCCGCAGAAAACATTACGACCATCCAAGCTGCCGTGGATTTCATCAAAGAAAAGTCCGCTTAACCCAAATGGGTGGAATGCTCTCCTCTCATTGACCGGAGAAGAGGGCATTTTATTTCTGCTTTCCCCATTGCATTGCCATAGCTACCTTTACGCCCGTCCTTTACTTATCCTCTCCAGAACTGTTAATCATGTCAAACCCCCTACACAAGCGTGTTGTTATTACGGGTCTCGGTGCCGTTACTCCGATCGGTAATACGGTCGCGGACTATTGGGATGGATTGATGACAGGGAAATGTGGGATTGGCGACATCACATTGTTTGATTCATCGAAGCATGGTTGCCACATTGCGGCAGAAGTGAAGAATTTTAATGCGGCAGACTACATGCCGCCGAAGGAAGCGAAACGGATGGATCGTTTTGTGCAGTTTGCAGTAGCGGCGAGTAAGCAGGCGATCGCAGATGCAAATTTAGAAATCAATGAACTCAATGCAGAACAAGTTGGCGTTTTGATCGGGACCGGAATTGGCGGACTGAAAGTGCTTGAAGATCAGCACGAAGTCTATCGGACCAAGGGACCCGATCGTTGTAGCCCGTTCATGATTCCGATGATGATCGCCAATATGGCCGCAGGCGTTACAGCAATTCAAATTGGCGCAAAGGGTCCAAATTCCTGCTGTGTTACGGCTTGCGCGGCTGGATCTAATGCGATCGGCGATGCGTTTCGGCTGGTGCGGGGTGGGTATGCGCAGGCCATGGTGTGCGGGGGGACTGAATCTGCGGTGACGCCGTTATCGGTGGCGGGGTTTGTGGCTTGTCGGGCCTTGTGCTGCGATCGTAATGACGACCCACAGCACGCCAGTCGCCCGTTTGATAAAGCTCGGAGCGGGTTTGTCTTAGGTGAAGGTTCAGGAATGCTGGTCATCGAAGAACTAGAGCACGCTCTTGCCCGAGGCGCTCGGATTTATGCGGAGATTGTAGGTTACGGAGCCACCTGTGACGCTTACCACATGACGGGCCAAACGCCCGGTGGAGCCGATGCTGCGCGGGCGATGTCTTTGGCGATGAAAGACGGTGATATCAAACCTGAAGACGTAAGCTACATCAACGCTCACGGCACCAGCACGCCCATCAACGACCCCAACGAAACAGCGGCGATCAAACTAGCCCTCGGCGATCACGCCTACAAAGTCACCGTCAGTTCAACGAAATCCATGACGGGTCACTTGCTCGGCGGCGCAGGTGGAATCGAAGGCGTCGCGTCTGCACTGGCGATTTACAACGATCGCGTTCCGCCGACGATTAATCTAGACAACCCAGACGAAGGCTGCGATTTGGATTATATCCCGCACAAAAGCCGCGCACAGATCGTCAACGTCGTGTTATCAAATTCCTTTGGATTTGGCGGTCACAATGTAACGTTAGCGTTCAAAAAGTTTGTGAAATAGCGAACAATCCTCGTGAGGTTCTCCAATGGTCGTCCGCCAGCTTCGACAAATGGTCGTTTATCCAGGACAATCGATCGCGTTCCAAGATGTTGATTGGGATGAATTTGAAGCGATCGTAACCCAGTTGGGCGAAAGCCGTAGTTCACGAGTTGCCTATGACGATCGGACATTGGAGCTTCGGATGCCGTTACCCAAACATGAAAAAGCCAAAGTTCTTTTGGGTAATATGGTGACCATTCTTTTAGAAGAACTAGAAATTGACAACGAATGCTTCGGTTCAACAACTTTCAAACGGAAGGATCTTGGCGTTGGAGTTGAACCTGATGATTGCTTTTATATCCAGAATGCCGCCCGAATGTTGGGCAAAGACGATCTTAATCTCACGATCGATCCGCCGCCTGATTTAGTCATTGAAGTTGATGTAACCTCTAAAACTGGACTAGAAATTTACAAGCGATTAGGCGTTCCTGAAGTTTGGCGATTTGAAGACAGCACTCTACGAATCAGCCTTCTCAACAATGGCGAGTACCAAAATTCTGACGTTAGTCCGCAGTTTCCAGGTTTCCCGATCGTCCAAGCGACAACCGAATTCACCCTCCGCATCCAAACCGAAGGTCGTCGGCAAACGTTAAATGCATTTCGATCGCTTGTTCGAGAATTCTATTCACAAACTGCTCAATCAATTGACGGTTAGCTGGTTCTTAAGGTTCGATGAGTTCAACAATTTTTGCAGCCTCAGAAATTTTTCCTTGATCGAGGAGGAGCTTTGCAAGATGGTGATAGGTTTCGGCGACGGTTTTAGTATAGGAATCTTGGCGGTCTTGGGAGAGCGATCGATTGTCTTTACGAATCGATTCGCTAACGTTGATCGATTGTTTGTAAAAGCCGATCGCTAAATCAAGCTTTTTTTGCCTTTCCAGGATCGAACCAATATTATTAAGAGCAAGCCTCTCATCGTCACGGTTTTTAAGTTCACGGGCGATCGCTAACCACTGCTTGTAATAGTCGATCGATCTATCATCGTTTCCAATCGAATAGTAAACATTTCCCAAACCTTCCAGCGAGCTTCCTTCAAACCCTCGATTTTTAATTTCACGGGCGATCGCCAAACTCTGTTTGTAATAATCGATCGATTTAGAATAGTTTTTAGTCGAATAATACATACTTCCCAGATTCCCTCTGGAAGCTGCTTCAATTTGTCGATCTTTGATCTCACGGGCGATCGCTAAACTTTGTTCTGAATATTGGGTCGATTGTTGGTAATTGCCAAGGGAACCATATGCAAATCCTAAATTATTGAGGGTTTTTCCTTCCCCCTGTCTATTTTTGATTTCACGGTAAAGCTTTAACGCTTGTTTCCAAGACTGAATTGCCGTTTCAAGCTTGCCTTTCCGAGCTTGCTCGTTTCCCTGTTGCCGCAACTGATCGGCTTCCACTGTCCGCTGATCCACTGTTTGTACAGCGACGGCAGCATGAAACCCAATCGCACCCACGATCGGACTCATGGTCCCCAATGCGATCGCTAACGTAGAGGCAAAGAGGTTCGATCGCATTTTGGTGTTTTCTCTAGATGGATGGCTAATGAAGTCTAAGGTCTGATGCGATCGTTTAAGCAACAACCGAGTTCATGATGCGTATTCAAATACGATCGTGGAAAAGTCCTCAGATAGTTCACTATAACCTTTACTTTAGATTTAGCTAGAATACATATTAAGGTTTTGATTCAAAATATACGGAGAGAATAATTATGCTGAAAAGTTATGAGGCATTGTATGAAGATGGACAAGTGACGTGGTTAACAGAACAGCCTTCAGTGCAGTCAGCTCGGTTAATTATAACGGTGCTAGAAGAAAATCTTGTTCCTAATCCTAAGAAACAGCGGGTTTTTCCAGTGGACATGGTGGGGAAAGTTGAAATTTTAGGAGATGTGGTGAGTCCGATCGTAAAGGAGGAGGATTGGGAATGTTTGAAGTAGTTCTCAATACGCTGAATTTGTGAATCATTTAATTACGTAAGATTTATCGATCGTTTAGAGGGAGTCTTCAACCTCTATATCTTCAACGTCCATGTCGTCATCTGACTGTTCAAACTTCACTTGATGATAAAGATCCGCAACCACAACTTCAACTCCAACGGAGTCCAACAAAAATCGATCGTCCATTCCGTAGGCAGAATAGATCCATTGTCCCCGATCGCTGCGTTGATACACTTCGACACCGGGCTGCGACACTTGGACCAAAACGTATTCTTTCAAACTTAAAATCGCGCGGTATTTGGCGAATTTGATTCCTCGATCGATCGCTTCTGTAGACGGAGAAAGGACTTCAATAATTAAACAAGGGTAATTAAGATAGAGATCTTCATCTTCGCGATCGTCACAGCTTACGACCACATCCGGGTAAAAATACTTGCGTCTAGGCTCAACCCGAACTCGAATATCTGCTGTAAAGACCTCACAAGGTCCATCACCAAACGCTGTATTGAGTCGATTTGAAAAATTTCGCGCCACTCGATGGTGATTTTTACTAGTGCCAGCCATGGCCACCACTTCACCATCCCAATACTCATGTCTATCCTCTTGCGTCTCTTCCCACTCGAAGTATTCCTCTACCGTCGTCAAAAGTCTGTCTTGAAGTGCCACCATTAGAAATTACCTCATTAGAAACTAAGTTGATAGCTGTAATTTACGACTGTACTACTCAGTATAGATCGCATTGAAAATCGTCGCTAACCGATCGCCTTTCCGATGCGTTTTAAAACTCGTGCGACCCGATGTAAATCATTCATTTCATCTGACAGCAGCGTGAATTTATAAGATTGACTGTAGAAGTTAATTTCAGGATGCGATCGATCGATTTTTACAAACAGATAATCTTCCCCTGTTGTAATCATCCCAAAACAAGGACGATCGGTTCGTGGGTTTGCCATCATGTAGGCGAGGGTTTGTGGAAGCGCTTGCAGAACGCTAAATCCAAAATGTTTTGCCTCTACAACAACAATCCAGAGATGGTTTTGGACGACTAATGCATCTATTCGTCCGCGCAAAAGCTGTGAGTTTTCATCATCGATTGCGACCGTCAACCGGACAAATGCCTCGCCTCGAACTTTAAAGGGCTGATCAAAAAAGCCCAGCAGTTCGAGCAGTGGCGCAATCATCACCGTATTAATGGTCCCTTCCGAAATCGATCCATCGGCAGCATAGTATAGATATCGATCGCGCAATCGATCGAGATGCACTTTTTCAATCTCACTCAAGTCAGGCAAGCCCAACTGCCACTCTGGGAAAAACGCTTTATCCGGAGCGGCCTGAAGATTTAGGATTTGGTGCGCTTGATGAATATCCGTGATGGCGTCGGCTAGGGTTTCAAGCATCAGACCTGTCTTTCCTTTTTGTCGGCTTCATCTTCCTCTATACTAATAGGCTGGAACGCGCATCGGTACTAGAAGCTAGAGGACAATTTTCATGGCATCCATTCGGGAACTGCACGAACAACTGGTCAAGAAAGAACGATCGGCAGTCGAAATCACCCAGTCCTATCTCGATCGCATCCGAGCCGTTGATGCTCAGGTGAATAGCTTCCTGCTGGTGACGGACGACCATGCGATCGCTCAGGCCAAAGCCGTGGATGCCAAAATTGCCGCAGGAGACGCGATCGGGTTGTTAGAGGGAATTCCGATCGCCATTAAAGACAATATCTGTACCCAAAATATTCGCACCACCTGCGCCTCTAGAATCCTCGAAAACTTCGTCCCACCTTACGAATCTACCGTCAGCCAAAAGCTCATCGACGTCGGGATGATTACCCTCGGCAAGACCAACATGGACGAGTTTGCCATGGGCGGCTCGACCGAAACGTCCGCGTTTAAAAAGACCCACAATCCGTGGAATCTAGAGTGCGTTCCCGGTGGATCGTCCGGCGGATCAGCCGCAGCGGTTTCAGCCGGGGAAGCTCCTGTGTCTCTTGGGTCCGATACCGGGGGATCGATTCGGCAACCCGCTGCTTTCTGCGGCATTGTGGGCATGAAACCGACCTATGGACTTGTGTCGCGCTACGGACTGGTGGCGTTTGCGTCGTCGTTGGACCAAATTGGGCCGTTTTCGACCACGGTGGAAGATAGCGCCATTCTGCTTGGGGCAATAGCTGGCTACGACGCCAAAGACTCGACCAGCTTGAAGCTTGACGTGCCCGACTACACGCAATATTTGAAGAGCGATCTTAAGGGTAAAAAAGTCGGAGTGATTCGAGAAACCTTTGGGGAAGGATTAGACCCGGAAGTCGAAGCAGCCACTCGGACGGCGATCGAACAGCTCAAAGCCTTGGGCGCGGAAATCATCGACATTTCCTGTCCTCGGTTTCGCTACGGAATCAGCGCCTACTACATCATTGCGCCCTGCGAAGCCTCGGCAAATTTAGCGCGCTACGACGGCGTTCGGTATGGTCGCCGGGTCGAAGATGCCGATAATCTGCTGGACATGTACAAACGCACGCGGGCTGAAGGATTTGGGGCCGAAGTCAAACGTCGAATTATGATCGGAACCTACGCGCTGTCGGCGGGCTATTACGACGCCTACTACCTCAAGGCCCAAAAAGTCAGAACCTTAATCAAACAAGATTTTGAATCGGCATTTGCACAGGTCGATGTCCTAGTTTCCCCCACGTCGCCGACTACGGCCTTTAAGCTAGGTGAGAAACTGGCTGACCCGTTGAGTATGTATCTGGACGATTTGATGACGATTCCGGTGAATATGGCCGGATTGCCGGGATTGAGCTTGCCCTGCGGAATGGATTCTAAAGGAATGCCGATCGGCCTTCAGATCATTGGAAACGTGCTGCGGGAAGACCAAGTGTTTCAAGCAGCTTATGCATACGAGCAAGCAACTCAGTGGCATACCGAAGTGGCGGCGTTGTAACCGCTATTCCCATACCCCACCGACGATCGCCATTGCTGCAACTGGGGCCGTTACCGCACGCAAAATCCGTTTACCCAGAGAAACGGTCTTAAACCCCGAGGCGATCGCACGCTTCACTTCAACTTCACTCCATCCGCCCTCTGGACCGATCGTAATTGTGATGGAATCTGGAGGGTTGCATTCGGTTAAGGCCGCCATTAAGTGCGGTGATTCGCCTCGTCCCCAACATAAAAACTGTGCCCTTGAGGACTCTGAATCGGAGCCTTGCAGTGCGTCTTGTTCCTGCAAAAACTGTTTAAAAGCGATCGGTTCTCTGACCTGCGGAACAAGTGCGCGCTCCGATTGTTCCGCCGCTTCCGCCGCAATCCGCTGCCACCGACTCCACTTACTCACGCTGGGGTTCAAAACCGTTCGTTCACTGAGCAGCGGCACAATCGTCCCCACCCCTAACTCCGTCACCTGCCGCACCACGTCTTCAAACCCCGTCTTCGGCAATGCCAACGCCAATGTAACCGCAACAGGCAACTCCGTCGTCACCACTTGCGCCTCAATCACCCGCGCATTTTCCCCAACCAACTCGCACCGCCATGCCATGCCATCCCCCGGCAGCGCCAAAAACTCAGCGCCCGATTTCAGACGCAAAACCCGTTGGAGATAGTGCAGTTGGTCCGGCGTGAGCTGGAGCAGGGGCGGCTGAAGCTGCTGAAAATCGATCGCAAGACGCTGCATCAAACTCCCTCTTGATTCCAAAATTGCATTATTTTAGGCTTAAAATAAAATAAATAATGATCCCCATTAATCATAAACGAGTCCACTGACGATCAATCCCCCCTGACAGCCCCCATCCAACAAAATTTCAGGCAAAAATATAAAAATAAACTCAGCAAAATGGTTGTACAATTCATAGAGAAAATGAGTCATCATTAACTAAAATCATAGACTAAAAGCTATGATTTAATGGGTGGCACTGAAGTAATGTGAGTATTGGGAGAAAGAGCCTTGCAGAATAATGCGACATTACATCAACTCAAAGTTTTTGAAGCTGTGGCACGCCATAACAGCTTTACCCGCGCGGCGGAGGAGTTGTTTCTGACTCAGCCCACCGTTTCCATGCAGGTTAAACAGTTGTCGAAGACCATTGGAATGCCGCTTTTTGAGCAGGTCGGCAAGAAGCTGTACCTGACCGAATCTGGAAAGGAATTGTTTGCGACCTGTAAGGATGTGTTCGATCGGATGTCGCGCTTTGATATTGCGATCGCTAATATTAAGGGACTGAAGCAAGGTTCCCTTCGGATCTCGGCTATTACAACGGCAAAATATGTGATCCCGCGTATTTTAGGACCGTTTTGCAACCGTTATCCCGGCATCGATATTTCGCTGACGGTCACGAATCATCAGTATGTCCTTGAAGGACTTGCGGCTAATCAAAGCGACCTCTATGTGGTTAGCCATGTTCCGGAGGATCTTGATGTCGAAGCCTATTCATTTATGGAAAATCCGATCGTGATGTTGGCCCAGAAAGACCATCCTCTCGTTGGCCAAAAAGATATTCCTTTAGAGCGTATTGCAGAAGAGCCATTTATCATGCGTGAGCCGGGGTCGGGGACCAGGCGAGCCGTCCAAACCTTGTTTGATGAGCAGGGGATTCCGCTTAGAGTTCGGTTGGATTTGGGAAGCAATGAGGCGATTAAGCAGGCTATTGCAGGTGGGATGGGAATTTCGGCGTTGTCCAAGCACACGTTGGCGCTTGATGGTCTAAATAGTCAGGTGGCAATTTTGGATGTAGAACAGTTTCCGATCGCCCGAGATTGGTACGTGATCTATCCGTCCGGCAAACAGTTGAGTGCGATCGCACAGGCGTTTTTCGACTATTTGAAAGATGAGGGAAAAGCGGTTGCAGAACGGACTGCTGTTAATGCCATTATCTAGCAGTTAACAAAATAAGCTGCTGGCGTTGCATCGATCGAACTTGATCTAATGTGGTTTCTGTTGTAGAAATGATTTCACCAACAGTCTTCGTTTCATTCCCATCGCACGCTTTTAGGAATTCAAATTCGTCATCGCTGAGATTAATCACCTGATAATCACAGTTGAAGATCATTTTGCTTTCCCAGCCTTCCATACAAGGACTTCGTTCTGGAACAGCCCGAGACAAGGCTGCATCGTCCGACCAATTAGATGGCGTGAGCGGCGGTTTGGCAAGAAAGAATTCATAATGCGTAAACGAACTGGGATCCAACACCTCTGCCAAACGGTAGCGATCGCGTTGACTCATCGTTTTGACGCGTTCCATCAGTTCAGGCGAATGGCCAATTAAGCGATCGAGTTCCCATTGTTTTGGATTAGAAAAACCGACAAATTCTAGTCCAGATGCTGCTGCAAAATCTAAGACCGTATTGACATTGTAATCAATCTCCTGAGGATGCACATACATGTCTGCAAAACAGGCATCTCTGTGATTCTCCATCGCCCATCGTT
>JAYUJY010000007.1:0-46481 GCA_043764895.1 Synechococcales cyanobacterium
TATGGCGAAAACCTCTGGACCATCGGCATCGCCATCATCGAAAGCTTTGTCATGTTTGGCGTGGCGGCCCTCTTACTCGATACCGCGCTCCAAAGAAACTGGATCCAGCGTTTCCAGGGATTGCGATGAACGGCTGGGATCAGTCTTTGCGATCAACCTGGCCGATCGGAGAACGTCGCTTTAGTAGGATAATAAAAGGGCATACGCTTGAACTCTCTACATGAATGCCTGGTAATGCCTGCAATCAGACGCGATCGGTGGCTGAATCTAACGGAAGAGCACGTTAAGTCCTGGCTTCAGCCAACCCAAGTTCGATCGCGGTTTGGTCGGCTCCCTGACTATATTCCCCGCCTAGCCGAGCTACCGCCAGACTCCTTGGCCATCGCGATTCACGGATCGGCCCTTCCAAGCTTGGGACTCGGGCATCTCGATCGTCAGTTTGTGTTGATGAGCATTATCAAGCCATTGATGCTGCTTTTTTTGCTAGACAAATTTGGCATCGAACCCATCTTTTCCCGCGTCGGCGTCGAACCCTCCGATCAACCCTTCCACTCCATCACACAGCTTGCCTCCGATCGAGGTCGTCCTCGTAACCCGATGATCAATAGCGGGGCCATTTCTCTCGCAGCGATGCTTCCCGGCAGCACGTCTGAGGTGCGATGCGAAGGCTTGAGGCGTTGGCTCAACGATCGAGCGGGCTGCAATCTTCAAGTGGATCCCCTCATGCTCGCGTCGGTCCAGTCCCTTGGCAACGAAACCAACCGCGCCATTGCTCATCTGCTCCATCGATCGGGCTATCTAGACGAACTTGATCTCGTCCTGGATACCTATAACCAAATCTGCTGTCTTTCGGGCACCGTGATTGATTTGGCCCGTCTAGGCACGCTGCTCGCCATTGCCCAGCCCAACCTCGAACCCGACTACCAGCGCATCGTCAATAGCATCATGTTGACCTGCGGACTTTACGAAGCCTCTAGTAAATATGCCATTCGCATCGGTCTGCCGATCAAGTCGGGCGTCAGTGGCAGTCTCTTGGCCGTGCTACCGAACCGAGGGGCAATCGCCATCTACAGTCCGCCGATCGATGAGATGGGAAACTCGGTCGGCGGATTATTCTTACTCGAACAACTCGTCCAAGACTTTCATCTGAGTCTATTTCAAACTGATTGAGAGGTTAAAGCTAAATTCAAGCCTTCCATGCATCTACTTTTCGCCAAATTTTGCCTTGGCTTTGTCGTAAATATCCGGGGTAATGGCTGTGGCACCCATGTCTTGCGCCAGTTTCTCAATTTTCTTTCGCGCACCGGGACGAACAAAAAATGGAATTTCTTTTAATTTTGCTTCAGCTTCAGGCGTCCATTCCATGGCGATCGGATCCTCTATAAATTTATGTCAATTTGATTAGCTTAACAGTATTAAGCTTTAACCGACAGAACTCTAATCTACAGTTTTGGCACTGACATCCACCGCCGTCACGTCCAAGACATCCACCGCCATGACATCAATAGTCCCTTCCTGGGCCGATCGAGTAAAGGTTCCAACGCCAACTTGCAAAGATTCACCGCAGGAGTTACAGGAGATCTGGTTTCCCTTAATTCCAGCGACTTCAGCGCCGCAAACCGGACAGTCGCCCTGAACAACATTTTGGGTCAGCCACCATTTCAATCCAAAAAAGCCAACGATCGGCACCAAGACCACTAGCCCCACCAAAATGAGCGAAAACTTCACAAGCCAACCCAGCCCGATCGCCCCTAACAGCCAAGCAAACAGCAGTAGCCACACCACCTTTCGTAGCCCATCGCCCAACAATGTCCCCGATCGGCCACTACGCCCAATGGTGTCAAAAGAGGCGTTAAAGGAGCCACTAAATGGAGGGTTGACGCGATTATTGTCTTGAGGAAGTGGGTTCATAATAGATAACTCTTCTCCAGAAACGCAGTGAAATAACGTTGACTTGACTTCCTTTAGAATACGAGATTCTCGACCATCAGGCAGGCGGCGATCATCACTGCCGCCCATACGTGTCCCCGTACTGCGCATCGACAGGTTACATCTGGACGCGCCATCATCAATCGATTCGCTTATGAAGCTTGGGTTTTCCGGTTATCTTGGGCATAGACGGGGTAAAAATTGGATTTTCAGACGATGCGATCGGTGAAAAATCCAGGGAAGGTTCCTTTCAGTAATCGGCTTTTTCAATCTCCGATCGAATGGCATTGAGATCAATGTAGCGATCGGTCGCATTTCGCAATTCGCGCGCAATCATGCCTTCTGTCGAGACCACTGTAATGTGCGTATTTTTAGCCCGCAACAATTCGATCGCCCGCTCAAAGTCCCCATCTCCGCTAAACAAAATCACCCGATCGTACTGATCCACCGTGCTAAACATGTCCACGACAATTTCAATGTCAAGATTAGCCTTCTGAGAATAGCGACCGGACGTATCGTCGTAATATTCCTTCAGGATTTTAGTTCGCACGGTATAGCCTAGGCTGATCAGGGCATCGCGAAATCCCCGTTGGTCCTGAGGATCTTTGAGACCCGTGTACCAGAAGGCGTTAACCAGTTCAAGATCAGTTTTTTTACCCGCGAAGTATTCGAGGACTCTTTTAGGATCAAAGAACCACCCATTTTTCTGCTGGGCGTAAAACATATTGTTGCCGTCTACAAAAATAGACAGCCGATTTAACGAGTAAGGCATAGTTGATAGAATAAATCCAAATTATCGAAAAGAATGTCACACCGATCGAACCTAATAAGCAAGCTAGCAATCATCGATCGAGAAGAAGATAGTGAATGATAAATAAAGAAGCTGTCAAAACCGTTTATCTACTTTAGTCTGATTTTCCTCAGAATGGGGATGTAATGAGAATAACTTACGGAACCCTATCATATCATGTCTGCGTAGTATAAGAATCTAGCCCTCTTTCTTTTGGTATAAAAACAGCAAGAGCCTAGCCAATGTATGACTAGACCCTTGCCCAGAAAAGCGTACCTGTGGAAGAGTGTTCTGGGAATTTAATCTGGGAAATTAATCCGAAAAATTAATCCATATTTTAGACCATTGGACAATGTGGATCAAAAACCTAAGGTGTCTTTTGAGTTCAACCCCATAGGATCGAAGACCAATTGGCTGTCATTTAGAGACGGGTCTCTATCGCTTAATCTCACAAAAGTCATCGGTTAACGTGTTGAGAGTTAGACGTTGACTTTGGGTAAGCTGACCACGCTCAAGATTTAGACAGCTCAAGACTTAGATATACGATCGAACTTTGAGCCATCTTAAGATCGATGTTGAAATAAAGCAGGAGGCACGAGCTTTAGTTCTAAAGGTCAGAAAATGATGGGAATGTCTTCTGATGTGCCTTGCTCCAAAGATAGAGTCTTTCACCTCGAAAGTCTAGGATATTTACGAAGGGTAACCAAGCGACATCTTCCGACATCAAAGGCTGTGGAATGGTTACTGGGATAGCTGTGATGACTCAGCGTGAGGCCTTAGAGCTTCAGGACGCGCCAGGTTGCTTCGCCCACTACACCATCGGATTCAATATTGTATTTTTGTTGAGCGGCTTTAAGTGCTAATTCTGTTGCAGCCCCGAAGTCGCCGTCAGCCGGGGCTTGAAGGAGACCGATCGATCGGAGTCGATTTTGAAGCCTGACCACCGCGTCTCCTTTGGCTCCTTTGCGGAGAATGGGATATTTTGAGGGAATGGGTTCAGCGGGTTTGGGTTCAGCAGGTTTCGGGGCAGGTTTCGCAGCCGGGGACGCAGGTTGAGTTTCAGCGGACGGAAGCGTTTCCACAGCAGGCAGGAGTTTGGCCCAAGTTTGGAGACCGAGGATACCGTCTTGGCTCAGTCCTGCCGACTCCTGAAACCGGGTGACGGCGATCAGGGTACTTTCAGCGTATCGACCATTTACGACATCCTCGTAATAGCCGAGGAGCTTAAGTAATGCCTGAACTTCCGTGACGTCAGTTCCTTCGGCACCGAGTTTTAGGATGGGGCGGGTTGGGTTGGCGAGGGTGGCAACGGGAATGACAGCAACGGGAATGAGCGTCAGTAGTAGGGCGAGTAGGGCAGTCCAGCGCATGGGCAAGTTCCTTGGTAAGATGTGAAGGGATTGAGGGCGATCGGAGTCATCTTCTCATGGCGAATTCACTTTTTGAACGATGGTATGGCGGTTTGTTGGCTGGAGCCATTGGCGGGGCGATCGCGCAAGCAGACTGGATGGCTGAACCTCCAAGGGAATCGCTGCCCGAGATGCCCCATATGGCCCGAGTGCAGGATTTAATCCTCAGCGGCGATCGCACCCTAGAGTCCGGATCAGACTCTGGATTAGAGGGGGATGAGGCGTTGGCGCTGGACGTTGCGCTTGAAGCTATGCGGCGATCGTCTGGAGATTGGACGCTTGCATTTCCTTGGGCGATGCAGCAAAGTCCAAATCCTTGGCTTACGGGAGTTTGGCTTGGCACACTGCTCGGAATGAACGGCGGATCGGGGTCGATTCCCATCGAGTTGCGAGTTGCCCATCGAGACTTGGGAATCCCACTGCGACCTAAAGCTGAAGCCCGCGTCCGATCGCACAGTGGCATTGGCGCGAGGGTTCTACCGATTTTGATGCCCTAGATGTCTGCGGCTTAAATAATTCAGCGATTCAACTCTTCCTCGTTGGGTTTGGGGCACGGCGAGCCATGCCCCTACAGATTTATCTTTCCAGAGATGGTAGGGGCATGGCCATGCTGTGCCCTAATGCCTAATGCTGGAGGACATGAGGTTCTATAATGAGTGGATTATCGTTTAGCCCAACGCACTCTTATGTCTCTCGATCGCGCCACCGTTCACAAAGTTGCCACCCTCGCCCGATTGGCACTCACTCCAGAGGAAGAAGAACAATTTGCGGGCCAGCTCAGTGGGATTTTGGAGTATGTTGACCAGCTCGATGAATTAGATGTAACGGGCGTCGAACCAACGACCCGAGCGATAGACGTCGTAAATGTCACCCGACCCGACGTCATGCGCGTGTACGAGAACCGTGAAGGACTCATGGAAAGCGCGCCCGATCGGGATGAAAATTTCTTCAAAGTCCCAAAAATCATTGCAGGCGAGGGATAAGGGCTTCAGTAAAGTCCCCTACTTATAGCGCTTGCGAGTCAGTTCAATAAATCGGGGTTCATTTCTCATGAATTCAAACTGCGGATCTTTAGCGGCGATCGGTTGATATTTGCGAGCGTTGAGCCGAAATGCGACGTCTAATGCTTCCAGCGCTGGCTCCAGTTTAAACTGGTAGGCAAAGCAGCACGCCTTGTTGTATTGACCATTGGCGTGCTTGGGGTTAATCACGATCGATTGCTCAATGCTTACCAGCGCCTCAGCATACTTCCCAAGCAAAACGTAGGCATAGCCCTGGTTGTCCCACGCTTCGTAATTGGTGGGATCGGCGGCAACGGCTCCATCGTAGGCGGCGATCGCCTCTGCTGTTCGTCCTAATCGCCGCAAGGCAAGGCCCATATTGTTCCAGGCGCTGCTGATAGACGGATCGAGTTCGACGGCTTTTCGGTAATGGACGATCGCTTTTTCTTCTTGCTTGAGATCGCTCCACACATAGCCTAAGTTCGCCCAGCCTTCGGCATAGTTTGGATCAACTTCGATGGACTTTTCGAGATCGTCTTTCGCTTTGATCAGCCGTCCCTGTTGGATATTGGCACAGCCCCGATGGTACCAGCCGTTGGGATCCGAGGGGTCAAGTTCGATGGCGCGGGTAATGCTGTTTAGCCCTTGGGGATAGCGTTTGAGCTGGATGAAGGTGAAGCCGCGATTAATCAGTGCCTTGTAGTGATCGGGTTTAAACTCCAGACAGCGATCGAAGGCATTGAGTGCTTCATTCGGGCGACCTGAGGCGCTGTAGGAAACTCCGAGGCTATGCCAAGCCAAGGCATCAAAGGGATAAAATGTCGTGCAAACCTTGAAAATGGCAACAGCATCGTCATACCGCTTCAGTTCATTCAGCAGCAAGCCTTTGTTGTAGAGACCTGTCCGATTGTTGGGTTCGATTTGTAGGAGTCGATCGAGATCGCTCAGTCCTTCGTCGTAGCGCTTAAGATTGCCGAGGGTCAACCCGCGACTGCCCCAGGCCCGAAGATTGTCCGGTTCGATCGCGACGGCTTGGTCTAGAAGCGGCAATGCGCTATGGAAGTCTTGGTTTGCGAGATACTCTTCTGCGCGATCGATCAGAAGTGTGGCTTGGGCTTCAGGCTGAGGCATAAGGAATTCAATAGGGTTGTGGTCTATTATAAAACTGCTGACACACAAAACGGCTGATGCGGATCAGGTTTTAAAATCGAAGACTTACGCTAATGTCCCAAAATCTGAATGGCGGTTAGAGGGTGTTTGAAAAGTCCTTTACTGAGGATCAAAATATCCTAGTAGTCTGCGGCTTAAATAACCCAGGTATTTAGAGCCTCTTTGTTAAGTTTGGGGTTCGGCGTGCCATGCCCCTACAGATCCGGGTTTCAGAGACTGTAGGGGTTTGGCACGCCGAACCCTAAACCCAACGAAGAAGCGATCTAATAGCGACTCTCATTTTGATTGATTTCAATAAAGGGCTTATTTACGCCGATCGGTCAATTTATCTTACAATCCCACTTTAGTTTGGCTTTGCAATCCACTCGATTACCCGTGCGATATCAATTGCATAATTTTCGATTCCTTCACCCGTTCTTCGATCTATGGATTCAGCGCTATTGATTGCGACGATATAGGGTTTGCCTTGAATCCAAGTCATGAGTGCGCCACCTGAAGCGCCACCACGCATATCACAATCATGAATGAGGACTTCACTTTGTTCTCCAGTGATGCTACAGGCTGCATCGACGCCTGCTGTATACCCTGGACCTGCTGTTAAGTCAGGATATCTTCGGGCGCTGGGAAAGTCACCGGAGTAGCCCGCTAACATGAACTTTTTAGGATTTCTTAGCACCTGACTTAAGGGAAGAGATTTTAGACCGATCGTGCCGTAGGTTCTACCGAGAGGTTTGTCAAGTTTAAGCATTGCCCAATCTCTAGGATGCGCAACCCGGTCAGAAGTCGTTCCGACGACGACATAGGTGACGCGAGCAGAATCTTTTGCACTCTTGTTGATACGGTTGGGAAAGAACGTGATCGGATCTTTGGTTATTTTGCCCGTTTTATCATCTACGACGCAGTGGGCACTGGTGACGATCCAGCTTTCATGGGTGAGAGTAGCGGTGCAATGGCTATCGCCGATCTTGAGGTATCCGATCGCAGACCAGGGATAGCTATTACTTCTCATGGGCACTCGTTCATCACAGCCAGTGGAGGTGCAGATGATGCCTCGTTCTGTGGCGCTAGGCGGCAGGGTTCTTTCGGTACTGAGGTTGGTGGGGATGAAGGTCTCTGTGCTGGAGGGACGATCGTTGATTGATGCGTCACTCGATTGGGTCGCAGGTGGGGCGGGGATGGAGTGGGAAATAGTTGGGGAGAGGAGTGCGATCGTAACGGCTATTGTCAGGGCAATCGAGAAGACTTTCAGGAAACGGGAGATTTTGAAGGTCATGGGGGTTACAGGGAATTAATCTTTAGGAAATTATAAGTTGTTGACTGGGAAAGTTATGCAGGTTTAGTCTCGCCATTCGCCTTGGAGGGTGAAGGCTGCCCACAGGTAAGGGGCTTTGCCTTCGTTCCAAAGTTTGAGTTGGGCGGCTCGGAGGGAGGCAGCGTGGCTTTTTTTGGATTGCCAGAGGTTTTTGTAAAAGTCTTGCATGAGTTCGGCGGTGGCATTGTCGTTTACGCTCCAAAGTGTTGTTGAGACTCTTAATGCGCCTGCGTACATGAGTCCGCGTGTCATGCCGACGGAGCCTTCGCCGGGGACTTCGTTGCCGAGTCCGGTTTGGCAGGCACTGAGGACGACGAGTTCGGCGCTGAGGTTGAGGTTGAAGAGTTCGGGGAGACGGAGGTAGGATTTTCGATCGCGCCCTTGGCTGTCGTAGCCGGAAAGCACAATGCTGGAAAAGGCTGGTTTTTCGCCATCGAAGAAGCCGTGGGTGGCGAGGTGAATGTAACGGTATTGGCTGAGAGTGGGGGATGTTACCCAGTTATAGTTGGCGTCAAATCCGAAGGCTGTAGTGCGATCGCGTTCATCCGGGACGAGGCTAAGAATGCCATTGGCTTCGGTGGCGGTGCCGGGAAGACGCGCAAAGTTCATCCCTCTTCCAATGCGTTTTTTGGCAATTTTATCCAGTGGGTCTCCTGTGTCAAAGTCTTGACTTTCTTGAAGGGTTTTGCCTGTGAGTCGGGTATCACTTTTGTTGAATACGGGATCGGCGAGGAGGGCGATCGTTTTTTTGGCGCGGGGTTTGGTGGCCACGGTGCTCCGCAGGATGCCGATCGTGCTGGCGCTGGGGAGGTGGGTGATTTCGTGTTGGGTCAGGAGAGGGGTGTAGGTGGCGAGGTTGGGGAGCGTGAGGGCGGCGAAGGGGACTTTGTGAAGGATGCCGTCGGGGATGATGACGAGGCGTTTACCTTTGATTTGTTCGGCGGCTGGCGTGAGAATTTGCTGAGTCAGGAGGCTGGCCGATCGATCGAGAGGGTATTGATTGATGACTTCGGAAAGGAACGCTGTCGAAGTCTTTTCGATGTCGGTTTGTTTTGGCAGAATATAGCTTTTCATACCTGTGTTCGAGATGACCCACAGGTAACTTTCGGTGTCGCCGAGGCTGTATTGCAGCATGACGGTATCGGGATCGAGTTGCTGCTGGAGTTCGGCGAGTTTGGTGGGTTTTGGATATTGGAGATTGGCGTAGGCGGGGCTTTTGGCACGGATTTCGTTTTTCAGGTCGTCGCGATCGGCATACAACTTAGAGATCGAGTCCTTGAGTTCTTGCGTATTGGAGTTTCGTTGTTCGGAGCGTTGGATGAGTTGTTTCTCTTGGGCGTCGATCGTTTGGTTGAGGGTTTGTTCTCGTTTGAGGAGATCGGGTGCGATATTAGTGTAGAGCTTGGCGTTAGATTGAATCAGAAGTTCGCGGAGGACTCGTCCACGGCTTTGGTCTGCGGTTTCAAGAGCGGCGATGTCGTAGCCTTTGTTGGGTTGTTGTCGATGCAATTGCATCAGGATATCGATCTTGAGTTCATAATAACTTTGAACGGATTTGAAGTACGACGTTTTGAGGGCATCGTTGTTGAGTTCGCTGCGAAGGGTTTCAATGATCGCGATCGCGGCATTAATATTTTGCAACGACTGAGTTAGTTCGTTTAGGGATATGTTTACTCTTGCAATATGACCGAGCACCCAAGCTTCCCCGGATCGATCACCCACAGCGCGAAAAATCGGTAAGGCTTGGTTACCAAATTCTAATGCTTTTTGTCTCTTACCCAAATCAAAGTAGACACTACCAATATTGTTCAAGGTGTTAGCTTCCATGGATCGATCACCCACAGCACGAAGAAGTGGTAAGGCTTGATTATAAAATTTTAATGCTTTTTGTTTCTCACCTAAATCAGAGTAAACAGCACCAATATTATTCAAGGTAGTAGCTTCCCCAAATCGATCACCTATAGCACGAGAAATCGGCAAGGATTGATTAAAAAACTCTAATGCTTTTTGTTTCTTACCTAAATCAAAGTAAACAGCACCAATATTACTCAAGGTGCCAGCTTCCCCCGATCGACTACCTACAGCACGAAAAATTGGCAGGGATTGGTTATGAAACTCTAATGCTTTTTGTTTCTCACCTAAATCAGAGTAGATAACACCAATACTATTCAGGGTGGTCGCTTCCCCAGATCGATTACCCATAGCACGAGAAATTGGCAGGGATTGGTTATAAAATTCTAATGCTTTTTGTTTCTCACCTAAATCAGAGTAGACATCGCCAAGATTACTCAAGGTGGTCGCTTCCCCGGATCGATGACCTACAGCACGAAGAATTGGCAAGGCTTGGTTATAAAATTCTAATGCTTTTTGTTTCTCACCTAAACTAGAGTACACAAGACCAATATTGTTCAAGGTCGTAGCTTGCCCGAATCGATGACCCACAGCACGAAAAATTGGCAAGGCTTGGTCATAAAGTGCTAATGCTTTTTGTTTCTCACCCAAGCCAGAGTAGATACCACCAATATTGGTTAAGGTGGTCGCTTCCCCCAATCGATCACCCACAGTACGAGAAATCGGCAAGGCTTGGTTATAAAATTCTAATGCTTTTTGTTTCTCACCTAAATCAGAGTAAACTTTACCAATATTGGTCAAGGTAGTAGCTTCCCCCGATCGATCACCTACAGAACGCCGGATCGGCAAGGCTTGATTATAAAATTCTAATGCTTTTTGTTTCTCACCTAAATCAGAGTAGACCTTACCAATATTGGTCAAGGTGGTAGCTTCCCCCGATCGACCACCCACAGCACGAAAAACCGGTAAGGCTTGGTTATAAAATTCCAATGCTTTTTGTTGCTCACCTAAATCAGAGTAGACACCACCAATATTAGTCAAGGTAGCAGCCTCAACCGATCGATCACCCACAGCACGAAGAATCGACAAGGCTTGATTATAAAATTCTAATGCTTTTTGGCTCTCACCTAAAGTGTCGTAAACACTACCAATAGTGTTTAAGGTGACAGCTTCCATCGATCGATCACCCACAGCACGAAAAATCGGTAAGGCTTGGTTATAAAATTCTAATGCTTTTCTTTTTTCACCTAAACTAGAGTATACGAGACCGATACTAGTCAAGGTGGCAGCCTCAACCGATCGATTACCCACAGCACGAAGAATCGGCAAGGCTTGGTTATAAAATTCTAATGCTTTTTGTTTCCCACCTAAATTAGAGTAGATACTACCAATAGTGTTCAAGGTGACAGCTTCCATCGGTCGATTACCCACGGCACGAAAAATTGGCAATGCTTGATTATAAAATTCTAACGCCTTTTGTGGATTGCCTAATTTTGCGTGAATCCGAGCTAAACCAGCTAAGGCTAACGCCTGCAAATCTTGATTCTGACTCTGGCGGCTTAACTTTAGTACCTTCTCAAATTGGTCGATCGCTCCTCGCAAAGATTCTTTATCCTGTTTTGCAAACAATCGCATCCCTTCATTAATCGCCTGCTGTGCCTCATCTGCTGTTGCCTGAGCCACCACAGGCCGCACAGGATTTGCCCTTCCCGCCGTTGCCCCACCGACAACGACGCCCAAACTCACGAGCAACGCCAGTCCCAACCCTTGATATCGATCGCTCATGATTAAAAACCTACAGGAGAACTGTATCAACTAATAATCTATATTGGCATCCTAGTGGATATTACGCAGAAAAATGGTTCAGTTCAAAATGACACGGACGATCGGTGGCATTTGACCCAGACGTCGTGCGTGCGATCGTCCATAGCGGCTTTTGTCTAGGGAAGAGGGGCGATCGCGCTACAATTGGCAGTAGATTTGCGATCGGAGTCGAACAATGGCGACAGGAGGGACCGATATTTCAAAATTACCCCTAACCGAACTCGCCGATCGTCATTTTGGACTGACTTCCGCGATTGCCGCAACTTACCTTGAAGCCGCCGAAGTCTCCTTAGAACGTCACCACCAATCTCCAACAACCTTTGAACTCATTAATGACGACCGATCGACCAGCATAGAAGTTCTATGGCAATCGCCCAGCCCTCAGACTCGCCTAGCCTGGGCAAACGAAACCGATGCAACCGAAGCCGGAGCTTACGCTTGTGCGATCGCCGCGCTAGAACTATCGCGAGGACTTTACGCCATCCAGCGGGCTGAAACCCTAACAGGTGCTGACTATTACGTTGCTCCGATCGGCAGTACAGACGAAGATTTAGAACATTGGTATCGTCTGGAAATCTCTGGGACTCAACTTGCTAGAATGGGTGTAAACAGCCGTCTTAAAACCAAAATCAGACAAGCTCAACGGGGTAAAAGCAAACTTCCCGCCATTGCCGCTGTCGTTGGATTTAAGGTTGCGTTAATTGTTGTTCAAACAGTGGAGCGATCGCTATGACCTGGGCAGAGCATCATCGCAAAAGTGAAGAATTAGCCAGTTTAGCTGCGGTTTGTCTTATGAATGGTCATGACCTAGAAGCAAAGAGGAACTATCACCTTGCCGCAGAGTCAGAACTTCTAGCATTAGCCGATCTCGATATCAGCAAACAAAGAACCCTCGGAATTACTGTTGTTAGCGCTACAGCACTTTGGTTTAAAGGACAGCAATTGAACCGTGCGAAACGGATTGCTTACCAATGGTTAGCGACGGATTCATTACCTGATTTTGCGATCGAGGAGCTAGAGGAAATTTTGCGCGAAATTTGGACGATCGAACAGGAATTTAGGACCGATCGACAGTTAGAAATCATTGCTGGGTAGTCGTTAGCGAAGTCTCTGCTAAAGCAGAGAGCCTCCCGGAACAAGAATCGCCCCACAGAAGCCCAAACCGACCAGCAGACTGCGTTCGGCTTGCTGGCTCAAAGAGCATCGCCCTCACTCAATCCAAACAAGCGCTTAATCCAACCGATGATGGCGTTACCTAAAGCTCGTTTAGTTGAGCCATTCGCCTTGGAGGGTGAAAGCGGCCCAGTAGTAGGGCGTTTTGCCTTCTTTCCAGAGCTTGAGCTGGGCTTCTCGGAGGGATGCGGCATGACTTTTTTTGGATTGCCAGAGGGATTTGTAGAACTGTTGCATGAGTTCGGAGGTGCTGTTGTCGTCTACGTTCCAGAGGGTGCTGGCCACGCGGAGTGCGCCTGCATACATGAGTCCGCGTGTCATCCCGACGGACCCTTCACCGGGGACATCGTTGCCGAGTCCGGTTTGGCAGGCGCTGAGGACGACGAGTTCGGCGGGGAGGTTGAGGTTGAAGAGTTCGGGGAGGCGAAGGTAGGATTTTCGATCGGCTCCTTGGGCGTCGTAGCCGGAGAGGACGATGCTGGAGAAGGCAGGTTTTGCGCCGTCGAAGAAGCCGTGGGTGGCGAGGTGGATGTAGCGATATTGGCTGATGTTTTTGGAGGTGATCCAGTCGTAGTTGGCATCGAATCCGAAGGCGGCGGTCCGATCGCTTTCTTGAGGAACGAGGCTGAGGATGGCTTTTGCTTCGGCGGCGGTGCCTTTAAGTCGGCTGAAGTTCATTCCCCGACCAATGCGATTTTTGAGGAACTCGTCTGCACCACTGAGGTTTTTGCTGTCGGTGGTGGTTTTGCCTGTGAGTCGATCGTCGTCTTTGCTGAACACGGGATCGGCGAGAATGGCGATCGTTTTTTTGGCGCGGGGTTTGGTGGCAACGGTGCTGCGTAGGATGCCTATTGTGCTGGCGCTGGGGAGGTAGGTGATTTCGTGGTCAATTAGAAGAGGCTGGTAGGTTTTGCTGTTGGGGGCGGGGAGGGCGGCGAAGGGCACTCGATGAAGGATGCCATCGGCGACAATGACGAGTCGTTTGTTTTTGAGTTGGGCGGCGGCGGGGGTGATGATTTGGGCGGTCAGTTGGGTGGCGTATCGTTGTGGAATGTTTCCGGTGTTGATTTCACGGATAAATCCCTCTTTGCCGTTGTCGTCAGTGACGTTTTTCTCGATATCGCTGCGTTTGGGGAGGATGTACGTTTTCAATTCCGTATTGGAGATTACCCACAGGTAACTTTCTTTTTCGCCGAGACTGTATTGCAGCATGAGGGTGTCGGGATCGAGTTGCTGCTGGAGTTCGGCGAGTTTTGTGGGTTTTGGATATTGGAGATTGGCGTAGGCGGGGCTTTTGGCACGGATCGTATTTTTGAGGTCGTCTCGATCGGCGTAGAGTTTGGCGATTTCGTCCTTGAGCGATTGGGCCTTGCTGCCGAGTGGGTCGGACAGTTTAGTAAATTGGAGTTCTTTGGTGTCTAGGGTTTGGTTAAGCGTTTTTTCTTGAGCGAGAAGTTCGGGGGAAATATTGGTGGTGATGTTAGCGCTCGATTGAATCAGGAGTTCGCGGAGGACTCGGGCACGGCTTTGGTCTACGGTTTCGAGGGCGGCAGCGTCGTAGCCTTGGGTTGGCTGTTGTCGATGCAATCGCATTAGGAGATCGATTTTGAATTCATAATAGCTTTGAACGGATTTGAAGTATGACGTTTTGAGAGCATCGTTGTTGAGTTCGCTGCGAAGGGTTTCGATGATCGCGATCGCAGCATTAATATTTTGTAACGCTTTGGGAAGATTATTTTGATCTGCATAAGAGACTGCAAGATTACTCAAGGTTATTGCCTCACCCGATCGATCACCCGCAGCACGCCGAATCGGCAGGGATTGATTATAAAATTCTAATGCTTTTTGTTTCTCACCTAAAGCATCGTAGACAGCTCCAATATCACTCAGGGTGGTAGCTTCACCCAATCGATCACCCACAGCACGCCGAATCGGCAGGGATTGATTCAAGAATTCTAATGCTTTTTGTTTCTCACCTAAAGCATCGTAGACATTACCAATATTGTTCAAGGTAGTAGCTTCCCCCAATCGATCTCCCACAACACGGAAAATCGGTAAGGATTGGTTATAAAGTTCTAATGCTTTTTGTTGCTCACCCAAAGCAGCGTAGACAAAACCAATATTGTTCAAGGTAGTAGCTTCCCCCGATCGATTACCTACAGCACGATGAATCGGCAAGGCTTGATTATAAAATTCTAATGCTTTTTGTTTCTCACCTAAAGCATCGTAGACACGACCAATATTGTTCAAGGTGGTGGCTTCACCCGATCGATTACCCATAGCACGATGAATCGGCAAAGCTTGACTATAAAATTCTAATGCTTTTTGTTTATCACCTAAAGCAGAGTAGACAAAACCAATATCGTTCAAGGTGGTAGCTTCCCTCGGTCGATTACCCACAGCACGAAGAATCGGCAATGTTTGATTATAAAGTTCTAATGCCTTTTGTGGATTACCTAGTTTCGCGTGAGTACGAGCTAAACCAAATAATGCTAATGCCTGCAAATTTTGATTCCGACTCTGGCGACTTAACTTCAGCGCCTTCTCAAACTGGTCGATCGCCCCTTGCAAAGATTCTTTATCCTGTTTTTCAAGCAATCGCTTCCCTTCATCAAACGCCTGCTGTGCCTCATCTACTGTTGCCTGAGCGATCGCAGGTTGCACAGGATTCGCCATTCCCGGCGTGGCCCCACCGACAACGACGCCCAAACTCACGAGCAACGCCAGTCCCAGCCCTTGATATCGATCGCTCATGATTAAAAACCTACAGAAGAACCGTATCAATAAATGATCTACCGATAGTCTAGTGGAGGTTATGCAGAAAAATAGTTCACTTCAAAAATGACACGGGCGATCGGTGGCGTTTGACCCAGACTTCGTGAGTGCGATCGGCCATAGCGTCTACAGGTTCGATGGTTTTCGATTCTCTAAAGAGAGGCTCCGCCAACGATCGGAGGTTATCGGTTGCAGGTGCGGGGGTGCGCGATTCCCGTTCCGGGAGGCTGCGCCAACGTCTACGCGGTCCAATCTTCAA
Source organism: Synechococcales cyanobacterium (assembly GCA_043764895.1). GTDB lineage: Bacteria > Cyanobacteriota > Cyanobacteriia > Leptolyngbyales > Leptolyngbyaceae > JAAFJU01. The sequence continues at coordinate 15,494 of JAYUJY010000007.1, forward strand.
TCTTCAATCCTGGTACTTGTATAAAATCCTTTGTATTGCGAGTCACGATCGTTGCATCATTGGCTAATGCGATCGCCGCAATTCTCATATCCCGCTGTAATCTTGCTTTACGGAGTAGCGGATTATTTTTTAGGAGCGATCGAAATACCATATCTGAAGCTGAGTCAAAGTTTAGAATTTCCGTCTGTTTGAAATAGTCGATCGAACGGTAGAGCCGAGTGTACAACGCCACAAAATCTTCATCAGGTTTGGCTTGATTAATCCGGGTGGTCCAACCATTAAACACTTCCTGAAACGTAACCACAGTCATGGAAAGATTGAGTGTACGCTCTGCCCGATCTCGAAGCTGATTGTCCCCACGAAGAATTAATGAAACATGGTCTGTATCTAAGATCAATTTTGTCATTGAAATTACGAATAATAAGCAGCGTCAATTTCTTCATCACCCAAAGCAGCACGTTCCGCCTGAATGATATTCACAACCTCATCAAAATAAGGATCATCCTTAAATAGACCAAATAATTTCATCCAAGGATTTGCAAGATTTACGGGAATCTCAAACGGGAATAGCTCCGTGTCCTGTAATCGATCGATTAGCGTCGATCGTAGCCGTTCGATCGCAACATCTCTCGATGCCGCTTCAATCCGATAACCTGGAAATTCTAACACAGATGCCTCCACCTGCCCGGAATCTAAGGTTTTAACTAGCATTGTAAGATTCATCGATCGCCTCTCTTGCAACGAATAATATCAGTATAAACGTTGGCGTTGGCGTTGGCGTTGACCCAGACTTTGTGAGTGCGATCGTCCATTAGAAACACATCGTTTATGATAGAAATGCACTGCCGATCGCGATTCTCCGCCCCAAAATCGACCCACCATATCCATTTCCCACTATTCATCTATGTATCCCACCGGAAAACTCTCAGTCGATACACTTGATCTCGCGATCGAGGGCCTTCCTCAAAGGCTGACCGGACTCAAGCTGATCCAAATGTCTGACTTCCACGCAGAAGGCTGGGGCTTGCCGGACAAGTTACTCCAAAACGCGATCGATGCTAGCAATCGCGAATATCCTGATCTCGTCCTCCTCACGGGCGATTTTGTCACGTACAAATCTGACCCGATCGACGCGCTGACCAAACAACTCCGCGCACTCAAATCTCGCTATGGCACCTACGCCGTTCTTGGCAACCACGATCTGATCTTCCCCGACAGCCGATCGCACATCACCGACGCCCTCACCGACGCCGGAATCACCGTCCTGTGGAATGAGGTTTGCTACCCTTGCGGGGACGGGCTAGCACTGGTGGGATTTGCGGATTTGAAATCGCGGAAATTTTATCCCGATCGCCTGATGCCCAGTATTCCTGAAACGGTTCCCCGGATTGTCCTTGCTCATAACCCCGACTGCGCCGAACGGTTGAAGCCTTGGCGTGTAGACTTGCAGCTTTCAGGGCATACCCACGGCGGACAAATCCTGATCCCTGGCGTTGGCAGTCTGCCTGCGATCGCCACTCGGGCCTATCACGCCATTCCCGACGGAATCAAAGAGGCGATTCCTGCGTTGAGCAAAATGAAACGCATCCGGCAGAACTGGGATTGGGAACGGGGGTTACATTCGATCGATCGGCCCACGGGTCCCGCAGGTACCCGTCCAAACCTGCTGTATACCAACCGAGGATTGGGAACCTACCCGCCTGGACGCCTATTTTGTCCACCGGAAGTGACTCTTTTCAGGCTTCACTCCGCCTCGCCCTCGATCGGTTTATAATAATTTTTCCCTAAAATCAGGTTCTAAAACCACATCGGTCAGTGATCCGATCCAGACAGCAGGTACAATTGCTTAGTAACGTTTAGGCAACCCCTGCTCCCAAGTCCTTCTATAGACCTATGACCGCCTTCATGACAAAGCTGGATACCCCCTTGGACCCAAATGCATCTCAACTCCGCGACGCATTTTTATCAGCAACGGAAAAGAACCAACTGCCCCTCGTTGAGTCGTTAGCGGCGGCGGGTGAGAGTGGGCATGAGATTCTAATGGACTACTTGCGAGACTATGCGGCCCAAAGTGTTCAAGTTTTTGCCAAGTATGGGGCCGTCAATGCAGTCGCGGCCAAGGTTTATCAGACGCTCTACAGTGCCAAGACGCCTCAGACACAGACTTTCTTAACTGAAAGTTTCCCCAGCGGAATTGTGCCCTTGAAGTCCGATCGAGACATAGACTATGGACCGATGCAGCGGTTGCTGGCGGATCAGGACTTTTTAGAAGCCGATAAGCTAAACAACCTCAAGCTGTGTGAATTGGCGGGGGAAGTGTCTTTGGCCCGCAAATGGATTTATTTTACGGAAGTCAGAGCGCTGCCAGAAACCGATCTGAGAACCATCAATGCCTTGTGGTTAGCGCATTCCGGCGGAAAGTTTGGGTATTCGGTGCAGCGGGAAATATGGGCAAGTTCGGGCAAGAACTTGATTAAGCTATGGACCAAAATCAATTGGAAAGACGGTAACAACTGGACGCGCTATCCGGGATCCTTTGTCTGGACGCTAGAGGCACCCAAGGGTCATTTGCCCCTCACAAACCAATTACGGGGATCGCGCGTCATGGATAGCCTCATGGCTCATCCGGCTTGGGATAACTAGGGCTAATCGGGTACAAACAATAGTTTGTGGCTCAGATAACTCAGCGATTCACCCCCTCCTCATTGGGTTTAAGGCACGGCGAGCCATGCCCCTACAGATCCGGGTCCAGAGATTGTAGGGGCATGGCCATGCCGTGCCCAGAACCCAACGAGGAAGAGATCAGTACGACTATCGTTTCGATTGATTTCAATACAGGTTTTATGTCTACCGCGTAGTCCTAATCGGGTAGAAACATTGCAGCTAAAATTTGCTCAAAAGTGTAAGGCGATCGATCGGGAAAATAACTAAAGGGCAGTCCCGTTTCTTTGACCGCCAAAATCACACCCAAATCATAGGCCGTAGCCAATGCTTGTTCTAGATAGGATTTCAAGCTGGGATTTTCTTGGACGAGCAGATTGATTTGGATGCGCTGTTCTCGAATAGTCGCAAGCCAGCTATTGCTCCGCCTGTCGCTCTGGAGTTGCCACTTCAGCAAATGCTCAATTAACACGCCTAACCGATTGACTAACTCACGTCGTTCTTGCCGTCCCAAACTTTCTATTTCCTCAATCACGTTTTCCAAATCGACTTTTGCCCAATTCTTCGATCGTAGGAATTCTCCCTGCTCTTGAGTCCACGCATAGAAGTCACGATCGTATAGACTTTTCTCAATTTCAACTAATCCATCTCCATAAACCTGAGAAACCGTTATCGCCATCCGAACCTCGGTTGTGAGTGATGATTTTAATCGTCTCTTTTCAGTCTACACCGCCAAAAACTTCGACACTACTTCCCGGCTAAGATCGCTCGTCGGTCCTGCCGCCACAATGCCCCCTTTTTGCATGGCGTAATACCAATCTGCCTTCCGAACAAAGTGCAGATGTTGTTCGACCAGCAGCACCGAGATTCCCATATCGACTACGCGGCGCACTGCCCGTTCGATATCTAAAATAATCGAGGGTTGGATACCTTCAGTGGGTTCATCTAAAACGAGTAATTTAGGTTGACCCATCAAGGCACGGGCGATCGCGAGTTGTTGTTGTTGACCGCCACTGAGATCGCCGCCCATTCGAGACAGCATCTTTTTCAATACGGGGAAAAGTTCGTAGATTTCATCAGGGACGGTTTGGGTGTTGGGACCGCGATCGCCGAGAGCTTCCAAACCCAACAATAGATTGTCTCTAACCGTCAGTTTTGGAATGATTTCTCGGCCTTGAGGAACGTAGCCAATGCCAAGACGGGCACGCCTGTCGGTGGCAAGACGATCGATAGGTTGGCCCTGCAACTGGATGGTTCCCGATCGCACGGGGAGCAGTCCCATTAAGCTTTTGAGCAAGGTGGTTTTGCCCACGCCATTACGACCTATTAGACAGACCATTTTGCCCGGTTCAATGGTTAAGTCAACGTTACGGAGAATGTGACTTTCGCCATAAAAAACATTGAGATTAGAAACTTTCAACATCGGTGCGGTGTTGAAATCGCTGTTGAAATTGGAATCCGGATTGAAATTGGAACGCGATCGAGTTTGCATAATTAAATGATAGTGATAAATGTACGGGATTCATTCGTCATCTTGTTGGCCTAGGTAAACTTCGATCACGCGTCGATCGTTCTGGACTTGATCCATCGTGCCCTCACACAACACGCTGCCCTCATGCAACACCGTCACCGTTCGAGCAATCTGTCGCACAAACTCCATATCATGTTCGATTACTAAAATTGAATGCCGCTGGGCTAAATTCAAGAGCAACGTCCCTACTTTTTCAGTTTCATCGTCGGTCAATCCTGCAACAGGTTCATCGACCAGTAACAAATCCGGCGACTGCGCCACCAGCATCCCAATCTCTAATCGCTGCTTTTCACCATGGGATAGCAGCGCGGCCTGAAGTTGCGCCTTTCCCAGGAGTCCAACGGTTTCAAGACCCAGCGCGATCGTATCATTTTCGCTGAGATCACCCTTCGGAAATAGAGTGTTGAATACGCTTTTTCGGGGATTGTAGGCCAGAACCATATTTTCACGCACCGATAGGTTGAGATACACGCGAGGCGTCTGAAACTTCCGACCGATTCCGAGGGCCGCGATCGTGTGTTCTTTTAACCCCCGCAGATTTTTACCTTTGAAATGGACCGTGCCTTCGGTGGGCTGAGTCTTTCCCGTAATGGTGTCGAGAAACGTCGTTTTTCCCGCCCCATTTGGACCAATAATCACCCTCAGTTCACCCACGTCCATGGAAAAATTGAGGTTATTCAGCGCCTTAAACCCATCAAAACTTACGGTCAACCCGCTAATCGATAGGAGCTTCTTTCCCGATCGTCGCTGGAATACCCGATCGTTTAGTTTATCGTTCAACCGTTTCTCTCTCATAATCCTGCTCCGGATTCGTTTCTAAACTGGGATACGTTGAAAGGTGAGTCTTTCCAGTGATGAGGCGTAACAACTCAAGGCCGCTGGTTTTAAACCAACCGATGAACCCATCGGGCAACACCGTAACGACCGCTAGGAACAACGCACCCTGCAAGAAGAGCCAAAACGCTGGGAACTGTTCGCTTAGTAAACTTTTTGCAAAATTCACCACCACTGTCCCGAACACTGCGCCCACTAAAGTGCCGCGTCCACCGACCGCAACCCAAATCACCATTTCGATCGAAAAAGCAATGTCCATCGCTTTGGGCGTGATAATGCTGGACTGAACGGTATAGAGCGCCCCCGCAATGCCCGCTAGCCCTGCCGACACCGCAAAGACCAATACTTTGAAAACAGTGGGGTCATAGCCCGTAAACCGGACCCGTGGCTCATCATCACGAATGGCAACGAGCAACGTGCCAAAGCGACCGCTCGTCAACCACCGACACCCCCCATAGGCCAACGCCAATAGCACGATCGTTAGGTAATAAAAATTAGCCTGAACCGTCGGCGAACTGACGAGTTGACCGAAGAAATAAGTGGTGTCGGTTTTGAGACCGTTGGTGCCATTAATCAGCTTTTGTTGGCCGTTAAAAAAGTTGAAAAAGACGATCAACGCCGCCTGCGTCAAAATCGAAAAATACACGCCCCGAATCCGGTTGCGAAAAACCAGATATCCCAAAATTGCCGCGACGATCGTCGGGATTAGCGCGATCGCCAGCATCGTAAAGGGAAACGATTCAAACGGTTTCCACAGCCACGGCAAATCCCTCACGCCATACAACACCAAAAAATCCGGCACGGCTTTCCCCGTCGCTCCCGGCGGTAGCTGCAACTGCAAATGCATCGCCAACGCATAGCCACCCAGCGCAAAAAACAATCCATGGCCCAAGCTCAAAATCCCGGTGTAGCCCCAAATCAGATCAATGCCCAAGGCCGCGATCGCCAACGCCATGAACCGCCCCAGCAGCCCCACACGGAACGATTGCCCCACGGCATTAAGAACACCGGGAACAACGGTCATCATTGCAATGGCGATTGCTACGACGATTACAGTTTCAATCACGAGTCTCGATCGAGTTTTGGCTATCCGTTTAACATTAGGCATCAACGCTTCTCCCCTTTTGTGGAAACAATCCAGCAGGTTTAAACTGCAAAAACACCACAATCAATGCAAACACAACGACCTTTGCCATCGTCTGCGCACCGAGATCAATGCCGATCGCATTCGACAAATTCTGAACCATCGGAATCTGCCCTGCAAAGGTGCCATACAAATAGCTCGACATCCCAATCAACATGGCTGCGACCACGCTACCGACCAAGTTGCCCACGCCGCCCACCACCACCACCATAAAGGTGTCAATAATGTAGTTCTGTCCGGTATTCGGTCCTACTGATCCGAGCAGGCTCACCGCACATCCCGCCACACCCGCAAGCCCCGAACCCAACGCAAACGTCAACGCATCGACGGTGGATGTTGGAATGCCAAGGCACGCACTCATGCTTCGGTTTTGGGTCACCGATCGAATCCGCAATCCCCAATGGGTTCGATTCAGAAAAACATACACGGCGATCAAACAAACTACGGTCAATCCAATGATGAAAATTCGCACATAGGAAAGCTGAACGTTATCGCTTACTGCATCACCAAAGGTCAATCGCCATCCCCCTTTCAGCCAGCGCGGCGCGGTCACATCCTGATTTTGTGCGCCGAACCAAGGCTTGGTAAACCCAAGGCCGGATGCCTTAGCGATCGCATTGCTGATCGTCAGACCCAATCCACCGGAGACCAGAACCAGTGCCGTCTTCACCGCGCCAGCCCACCGCATCAGCACGCCCGATCGAAAATACGCCGCCCACCCGATTCCACTCAATAACGCCGCCACCCCCAATCCCACAACAAATTGCCAGCTCACACTACGAACAAACTGCTGCAACATCAAGCTCACGCCCCACGTCGCCAACAGCGTCTCCAATGGCCTGCCATACAAAAACCGAATCACCGATCGTTCTAGCAGCAACCCAAACAGCGCCGTCACACAAAACGCGGCAATCAATGCAAAAAACAGATAGCCCTCAAAAAAAGGCGTTCCCTTCAGCGCACCCTGAACCAGCACAGTGGTATAGGCTCCAAGCATCATCAGCTCCCCATGAGCCATATTAATCACGCCCATCAGCCCAAACACGATTGCCAATCCCAACGCCGACAGCAACAGCACCGAGCCAATGCTAATCCCACTAAACAACCCATCAACTAACGCAGACACCATAAAAGGTATTCTCCATGAAGCTATAAAAAGGGGAATTGAACAGAATTCTGCTTTCCCCCTTTCTGTGGTTTCCCCTCGACTAAACTGCCAACTTAAACTTTCCACCCTTCGCCGGATCGGACCAGTCACACGCGAAGCCCTTCGTCTCAGCCACATACTGATTCCAAGGCACGGGCTTCACCGCTTCTTTTGTTTCGGACACAATCTTGAAGAGACCATCTGCGGCCACTTCTCCAATGCGAACAAACTTCGACAGGTGATGGTTTGTACCCATCGTCACCATCCCTTCAGGCGCATCAAAGGTCGCACCATAAGCCGCTTTCTTAACGGCTTCCAGATCGGTATAAGTGTTGGCCTTTTTCACCGCTGCGGCCCACATATAAACCATGATGTATGCCGCTTCCATCGGGTCATTCACCACCCGCTTTTCCCCAAACTTCGCCTTAAACGCCTCCACAAACTTTTTGTTCGCCGCCGTTTCAACGGTTTGGAAGTAGTTCCAGGCCGCATAGTGACCCTTGAGGTAGTCTGGCCCGATCGTCTGCACTTCCTCCTCTGCGATACTCACGGACATCACTGGATAAAGTTCTGGTGTCATTCCAGAGGCTTGCATTTCTTTAAAGAACGATGCGTTGGTGTCGCCATTTAGGGTGTTGTAAATTACGCCGCCTTTGGGCAGTGCGGCCTTGATTTTGGCGATCACAGATTTGACTTCATTGTTACCGAGGGGAATATAGTCCTCGCCCAACATTTTGCCGCCTTTCGCTGCCAACTGAGCCTTAATAATCGTGTTGGCGGTGCGGGGGAACACATAGTCAGATCCCACCAAAAAGAACTCCTTACCTTTCTTTTCGAGCAGCCAGTCCACCGACGGTTCAATCTGTTGATTTGGCGCAGCACCCGTATAAAAAATATTGTTTGAACATTCTTGGCCTTCGTACTGCACAGGATACCAGAGCAGATGCTTATTGGTCTCAAAGGTGTCTTTCACCGCTTTGCGACTCGCCGAAGTCCAGCACCCAAAAACGGTCGCCACTTTGTCCTGAAGAATGAGCTTCTTCGCTTTCTCATTAAACGTGGGCCAATCGGACTGACCATCTTCTGTAATCGGGACAATCTGTTTGCCAAGGACGCCGCCTGCTTTGTTGATTTCATCGATCGCCAGCATTTCAGCATCGACGACGCTCTTTTCAGAAATGGCCATCGTGCCCGTCAAGGAGTGCAGAATCCCAACCTTAACGGTGTTACCACTCACCGCAGGTGCAGCAGTACCCGCCGCGCTCGTCGGAGACACTGATGCAGAGGGTGGGGCCGTCGCGCAAGACTTCAGAAGGAGGCTACCTGCGGTCGCAGAACCCAACAGAAGAAATTCACGTCGTCTGAATTTATGCGTCATCGTTCAACCTAACCTAAAGATACAGGAAACCAAACTATAGTATGTGTACTATTGACAACTACCAAGAGTTTGATAGTTCTGATGCTAAGGCTGCATTAGAGGCATTGAATGTGTACCACACTACAAATCAGGAAGATGGACACGTTTTTTCACCCATAACACCATGGCGCACACTTACAACCAGGCGCTACATCACACCCTGCGGACATCACGCAACATCAATGTGAGTGAGTAAAAAGCTCACCACTGCTTCAAGGCCATCTTGAGCTTTGAGATTTGTCAACTCCAATACAACTCTGGCCCGAGGGCAAATGATGGCTCTTATTTAATCCACGTTCCTAAGCCGAAACATCGATCGCCATTCCCGCCGCTGCAACGACGATCCAAATCAATCTCGTCAATGACACAGGAACGATCGGCGATAACGTTACCAATAGTCCCGATTTTAAGATTTCGGTGGGAGACAGTAATGCGATCGCAGAACTTCTCATCAGTTTAGATGGGAATAATTGGCAGAATGTGAAATCTCAACTAGTGAATAATGTGGTGACGATCGATCGGGTGAAGTTAGAAACCCTCTTTGGAAAAATGCTTGTGGATGGTAGCTATACCATTTCAGTTCGATCGAAAGATAATGTGGGCAAACTTACGAATCAGTCGCTCTCGTTTGATCTTGACCGTACTGCCCCAACGCTAGATGTATCGGGTGTCTTTAATGGAATTAATTGGTTGCCAAGCGATCAAGTCAAAGCGCAATTGACCGATCGTGGCTCAGGCTTACTCAATGTCACTTATCAAGTAGACAATCAGGGACCGATCGCCTGGACTGGCAGTAACGGAAATTGGTTTAAATCAGTCGGTGAACTGCTGAACTGGAACGATTCACAACAGCAGGGATCACATCAACTGACGGTCCGAGGAACCGATCGGGCGGGTAACGAACAGAGCCAAACGATCGACTTTGCTGTAGCAAAACCCTTAACTTGGATCGACACCGATGTCTGGTCAGATACGCCACTCAATCCCAGCAATCCAAATAGCAACGATAGTTTTACAGGCGCGCCCGCAGGGGGTGGTTCTGGGAGCGGAAGCGTAGTCTATGGCTGGGGTACGAACGGATATTGGGGTTATGGGTCGGGTGGAAGTTGGTTTGTCAGTCCTTACAATACGCCGCAGGGCGTGATGAGTAATCCCCAGTGGTTTCCTGGCAATCCAAATCCAACGGACGTCAGTACTTATCGTCAACGCTTAACGAAGATTCTGACAACGGCGATCGCGGCGATACCCGGAACCACGGACGCGAATAAATCGAAGAAAGCGGCATTAAAAAATCGGATGGCTGTGTTGATTGAATCTGGGGTTATTATTCATGGTGACTCTTCAGAAAATACAAGCTGGGGCTATGAAGGAGGAGGTTTCCCTGGAGATTCATATTGGAACGATCGTTTTTTCTTAGGCAGTTTAGAAAAGGCATCACATAGTAATGTCTCAACGGTATCGCTAGGTCTAGCTTTAGCGAAGGATATTATGAATGGTACGGATTCAGTCCGGTTACAAACCTTTGAGACTTTGGTAGAAACGGTCATTGGTGCAGCTCATCTCGATACTAATTGGTTTGGTTCAGGAAAAATGGTAGAAATCCAACGATCGGCCCGTGAGATTGCCAGACTGTATGGCTTACTCAAACCACAGGGAACGGCATTAGCAGGCACTTTTGCTTGGTTAGATCAATTATGGGATTTGGCGGAAAGTCCAAATTTAAGCGGTACGGCAATTCGATCGCTCTTGTTTGATAGATACGACAACACGAAAGGCATTGTCGGCAAAGTCATTCAGATGATGAATGGTTTGGGTAACGATTATAGCGACCGAAATGATGCCCAATTATTAGGAATGGCGGAAGGATTGCTGCGATCGGCCCTTCAAGTTGACGCATTAAAATCCGATTTACAGTCAGTTGAAGTGGTACAAGAATTGCTTCAACTGGGCTATGAGATTGTCAAGGTAAATCCGACGACCACAGCAGATAATGCTACTGAAGTGAGTACTTGGATTGAGACGATTTTGGAGAAGGGGGATGAACGATCGGCGGCGGCTGGGTTGAGTGAGTTTATCGGTGGGAGTAAGAGTAGGGGCGATCGGATTAGGACCCTTCAGTTTTCAGGGCGATTGATGAGAGCAGCCGAAGGTGTTCTGGATTGGAGAGCAAAATTACAAATACAGCGGTCGGATACCCTAAGTGAACTGGTGAATCTTGGAGGAGCCTATGCTGGCTTGAATCCCAATGAGGGAACACCTTTGGATGCAGATCCAAATAAGATGTTTTTAAAAACATTATGGGGAGAGTTCTTACATCAACGAGCATTCAGTTGGGCCTCTGAACAGTTAGAGAGTATTGTCCTTGCATTTAATGATCCATCTTCCCTCAATGAAGCAATTCAATATGAAAGAAATGTATTTAAGCAAATTAAAGATGTCAGGCTTGGACGAAATATTTCAGTATTAAATACGCCCTCTCGCGTACAAGAAATACTGATCGCAGAAGAAAATAGTATTGATAGTGGATGGAGTATTTTAAATCAAGGAAATCCAAGCAATTTATTGATCGCCAGTGCAGGATCGAACATTACAATTTCTCAAAATATTCAAGCTTTACCTTGGGAACCACCAGGAAACCAACCGAATCTCTATATAGGAAATACTGCACATCGAGAAATTTCTGACTACTATAGACGTATGCGCCCCTCCGATGAACGAGAACTGATCTACACTAACTATAAGTCTGTTGGTGTAATACTAGAAGATTTAGGCAGAAGAGGATTTAGAACTAGCTTCCGGAACATCTCCTCACAAGAAGCAAACTCTCAGCCTGACATTGCAAACATAGTAGCAAAGCAACTCTACGAAATTAAGTCCAGAGCAGGTGAAGCCCAGGGAGCAAAAGAAGTCGGCGAATATAGAACGGCTTTACGAAAAGGCGGAGTAGACATTAACTTTGGACCCGTTCATGAGGCCGCAGCAAGAGGAATTGTTCCTGCTCCTGGTGGGCATTTCGTCTTTGCTCCTAGTCAAACAGGAGTGATTATTTACAGACGCTTCAATGGTGATTATAATCAAGAAGCTACTGAAAGGAAGACAGGACTAACAGGCTGGGATTTGCTTTGGGCACTATTATTAGGAGGTGCTCTTTCTCAACAAAAGCCGACCGGAAATCCAAAATATGGTTACTGAAGATAGAGGTATGTAAAATGTTAATTCCAGAAATGTTTTACGGTAGTTACAAAGACGTGCAGCTACAAGTAAAAAAAATGGTGAAGAAAATAATTAGAGGTGGCAATGGCAACAATATTGATGAATTAATATCTAATTTATCGATGATGGACACACAAGATAACAATGACCTAATTATTACAGATAGGAATAACATTCCAGGGAACAGTAGAATACCTTGCCTCATGATTTTTATGTTGCAGCAAGAAGTTTCGATGGCGGGATATTCTAGTGATTTACCCGTGCAGTTTAGACCTTCTCGGTACAAAAAACCTCTTTCGCGCGAACAAGAAGAAGCTTTATTTCTTGAAATTATTAAACAGCCTTGGGGATTGATATCTGTAATTAGTGAAAGAGGAATACTTCTAGGCCATCCTTTCACTGAGGAATTACAGAGAAAGTGGAAAGAGATTTACTGCAAAAATTTTCTTGAACAACTTTTAATACACTGGGGCACCATACAAGCAGTTGGAGATCGATATATTCACATAGATAATTCATTACTAGGGATTAGAGAGGATGGACCTCTGACGTCATCAGGAACAATTTTGGCAGGTATTTTCTGTAATTTGGGCTTAGAGGAAAGTGAGGTTAAGCATTTGTTGCGATGTCAAGATGTCCCTCAGTTAATTCGCAAAGCTCAGAAATTAGCTGGATAGCTCTGAAATAAACTTAGTTTAGATATCCGATCGTGCGTCAAGTTAGGTAAAAGCGGGGTGGAGTTTTGCGAAGGCGATCGCCTTAGATACAAAACCTGTGTTACTGAAAGCCTTTGAAAGTCAGACTTGGGGGATGTTCCGGGGCATGATGGTGAAGGCTAATATGGCGATTTCCGTGGAGCAGGCGGATAGTTTGAAAGGGGCGATCGATCGCTTTTCTTGGAACTATGTTCGATCGCGTCCTTGGGTAGTGATGCCGTGCTTGAGTTTATCCGTCAATGCCCTTGGTCAGATATTCGCCATTCCTTCGTTTTTGCCCAGAGTACCCAGAGACGATTTTTGCGTTGGATGCACAATTCTCGAATCAATCCGACCTCTACCTATTGTCACATAACGTGAATGTGCGTTAGTAAAAAGGCCACCACCGCCTCAAGGCCATCTTGAGCTTTGAGATTGGTAAAAACGAAGGGCCGATCGCCGCGCATGGTTTTGGAGTCTCGATCCATCACTTCTAAACTCGCTCCTACATAAGGCGCAAGGTCAGTTTTGTTAATGACAAGCAGGTCCGATTTTGTGATTCCGGGTCCGCCTTTACGGGGAATTTTGTCTCCGCCTGCTACATCAATTACGTAAATAGTCACATCTACAAGTTCTGGACTAAAGGTTGCCGCTAGGTTATCGCCGCCGCTTTCCACAAACACCACATCAAGATCGTTGAAGCGTTCTTCTAAGTCTTCAATCGCCGCTAGGTTCATGGATGCATCTTCCCGAATGGCCGTATGCGGACAGCCTCCCGTCTCAACGCCCACAATCCGATCGGACTCCAACGCATTCGATCGGACTAAGAACTCGGCATCTTCCTGGGTGTAGATATCATTAGTCACGACCGCAATTTTTAGCTGCTGCCGTAACTTTTTGCACAGGGCTTCGACGAGAGCGGTTTTGCCAGATCCCACTGGACCTGCAATGCCAACCCGCAGGGGCGTACTCATAAGATTTGGTTCTCGCACTTAGGGATTGCGCCATCTAAACGCGATCGAGTCCCCTTGTCAACTCTGCCCCCAGGGCTAAGTCAATCGATCGCCATTCCCACTACGGCAACGGCAATCCCAATCGAAAGCCGATCGATGTCACTCCACAGACTTCTTCTTCGCGTCCTCAGACTTTTGATTTTTTCCATTCTTAATCGCAAAATACGCTTCTACCACCTGCTTCGCCTTCGGACCCATTAACGACCCGCCGCCGCCGCCCGTGCGTTCCCCAAAGGCCACCACCACAATCTCAGGCTTCTCCGTAGGCCCGTAAGCTCCAAACCAAGTGTGCGATCCATCGCCCAGATCTTCCGCCGTCCCACTTTTGCCCGAGATCGTCACCACTCCCCCATTCAGCGCCTCTCCCGTCCCGTAGTCAATCACCCCTCGCAATCCCTCTTTCAAGACCTCCAGCGTTTTGGGCTTCAGCTTGAGATCCTCGCGCCAGGTTCGCGCTTCTTCGTTATCTTTGAGCAAATGCGGCTTCACCCGAAATCCCCCATTCGCCGCCACCGAAAACATCATCGCCACCTGCAATGGACTCGTCAGCAAAGCCCCCTGCCCGATCGACATATTCACCGCATCCCCAATAGACCACTCAATTTTTTCATGCTTCAGTTTCCAAGCCGCATCCGGAACTAGCCCCGGATCCACCTCATCGACCAAATCAATGCCCGTCAACGCCCCTAGCCCAAAGCGCCGACTCCAATCAATAATCGGTGCGCCGCCCATCTCTTGCGCCACTTGATAAAAAAACGTATCGCTACTGTGGGCCATCGCCCCCGGAAAGCCTAAAGGCCCAAAGCCCGCATGATTCCATTCCCCAAAGGTCGTCCCGGCGATCGTCAAGGACGGATAGGTCTGAAACACCTCATCGCCTGTAAACTTCCCACTCTCTATAGCCGCCACCGTCGTCACAATCTTGAACGTACTCGCAGGCGGAAACGTCTGAAGCGATCGATTCAAAAACGGATCATTCAGACTCATCAGCCTATTCCACGCCTCTTGAGACACCCTTCGCGTGAACACGTTAGGGTCAAACCCTGGATTGCTCACCATGGCTAACACCGATCCGTTTTTCGGGTCGATCGCCACAATCGAACCCGTCACCCCATTCAACGCCTCTGCCGCCGCCTTTTGCAAATCCAGATCCAGCGTCAACGTAATATCTTTCCCCGATCGACTGGGTTTATCCTTAAGGATCCGCACCACCTGCCCCGTCCCATCGACCTCCACCTGCTGACCGCCCCCCTCGCCGCGCAACTGCTTCTCATAAGTTGCCTCAATACCCATCTTGCCAATCACATCCCCTAACCGATAGCCCTCTTTCCGCAGTTTGATGTAATCCTCATCCGTCAGTTCCCCCGTGTACCCCAGCACATGCGCTGCCAAATCTCCGTGGCGATACTCACGCGACGTCTCCCCATCCACCTGCACGCCCGGTAATTCATTACTCGACTCCGCCAACGCCGTAATTTGCTGCGGGCTGATATTCCGGGCGACTTTGACCAAACTTGCCGAGTTGTACCCTTCTTGTTCTAACCGCTTCTTAATGTCCGTCTCCGGTATGTTTAGAATCATAGACAGCTTGGCTAGCGTCTTGCCCCAGTCTGTTTGCTTAAGCGCAAGAGGCCACAAATACACCGAATGGGTCAGCCGAGTCCCGGCCAGCACCCGCCCCTTCCGATCCAAAATCCGTCCTCGTTCCGGCATTTTTGCGATCAGCCTGACCCGGTTGTTTTCAGCGCGTTGACGGTTCTGGGTGCCTTCTAGAAGCTGGAGATAGGCAACTCGCCCTCCTAATCCGCCCAAAATAAGTGCGCCGCAAGCCATCATCAACACCACTGACTGACTTTTTCGTCCAACTTTCCGGGCGCGTTGTTGATCAGGGTTTTGAGAAGATTGCATGAGTTTTTAGGATAGTGCAGACAAAGTGGGAACATTACTCTAGAGTTCTATCGCGTTACCATGCTCATCACTATATCGGAGGATGGGAACGCCTTGAACGGATGACTTTTTATGAAATCGCTTCATATTGAGACTCACTGATTACAATACAGGTGACTTTCGACGCCATGGATATGACCCACCAGACTGTACCTTCATCCTCAATACACGCCGGACGACAGGCTGGACTGGACGTAGAACTTAGAAATGTCTCTAAGTTTTTTGGTGGCGAAATGGCGGTTGACGGGATTGATTTAGATGTCCGCACGGGCGAGTTTTTTAGCATTTTGGGTCCGTCGGGCTGCGGGAAAACGACGATTTTGCGGATGATCGCAGGCTTCGAGACGCCAACGAGGGGTGACTTGCTCGTTCAAGGACGCTTAATGACCCAAGTTCCGCCCTATCAGCGTCCGGTCAATACGGTGTTTCAGAGCTATGCGCTGTTTAGTCACTTAAATGTGGAGAACAATATTGCCTTCGGACTCAAAATTCAAAATCTTAGCCGGGGCGAAATCCAAACTCGTGTCCGAGACAGCCTAAAACTAGTTCGGCTCGATGCCCTAGCGAAACGGTTTCCGAGTCAGCTCTCCGGTGGTCAGCAGCAGCGGGTGGCCCTCGCACGCGCATTAATCAATCGCCCTGCGGTGTTGCTCTTGGATGAACCGCTTGGTGCGCTAGATTTGAAACTGCGCAAAGAAATGCAGCTCGAACTCACACGCCTCCACCGAGAACTCAAGATGACCTTTGTTATGGTGACGCACGATCAAGAGGAAGCGTTGAGCATGAGCGATCGCATTGCAGTGGTAGCAGGCGGCAAAATCGAGCAAGTCGGCACCCCGAGCCAAATCTACGATCGGCCTCAGAGTCAGTTTGTGGCCGAATTCATTGGCGATGCGAATCTCATCCCCGGCAAAATCGAAGGTTCTCACCCGTCCATGCTCTGGATCAAAACCGACGATGGTCAAAAACTTCAGGTGCAGCCGATTCAGACAGGCGATCGACCCCTGACGTCCGGACGCGTGATGGTCAACGTGCGGCCCGAGAAAATCCAGCTCTTGCGATCGCAGCCCCAGCCTGACCCGAACCACCCGCTCAACTGCTATGAAGGCTCTATTGTCGAAGTCATGTACCTCGGCACCCACATTAACTGCGTCGTCAAAACCCGATCGGGCCTGTCCCTCATCGTCCGCCAACCCACCACCACCGACGCCCTAACCATTCCCGGTCCCGTCTACCTCGCCTGGAAACCTCAAGACTGCCTCGCCATCTCCCACTCATAGCCTCTAAACTTCTCCATTCACACTTCTCCATTCACACTTCTCAATTCACACTTCCTCATGCCAAGACTCCCAGCCACCCGAACCTCCCGCCGCCGCTTTCTCCAGAGTGCGGCCTTGGGCGCGACTGGACTCGGACTCTCCCAAGCTACAACGGGATGTGGCTGGCGGTTGGGCAATGTTCGGGACCAGCCGCTCACAGGGGGAAATCCTCAAGAACTGTTTATTTACACTTGGGCGCAGTATGTGGATCCACAACTGACTAAAGACTTTCAGAAACACAGCGCCATCAAGACCACTTCAGAAGTCTTTGATTCTAATGAAAAAATGTTGGCATCGATTCAAGCCGGGAAAGGGTCAAACTTCAGTGTTCTCTACCCCAGCGAATCATTTTTGCCCAAGCTAATCAACGCCGGAATCTTAGCCCAGCTCGATCATTCCCGACTCGAAAGCCTCGGGAGTATCATGGACCAGTTTCGCCACTCCCGCGCCGATGACGACAATCACTACGGCGTGCCCTTCTCCTGGGGGACAACCGGACTTATTTATAACAGCGACAAGATTCCTGAGGGCATTTCGGACTGGGACTATCTCTGGAAAAACAAAGAAAAGCTCACCCGCAAAATGACGCTGCTGGACGATCCGCGTGAAGTGTTGGGCATGAGCCTAAAATCCATGGGCCGATCGCTCAATGAAGAAAATCCCGATCGCATCAAACAGGCTTATGACAAACTCGTGAAACTCAAGCCTTACCTTTCCAGCTTCACTACCGACGGCTGGCGAACGCAAATCACCGCAGGCGATCTGTGGGTGGCGATGAGCTACTCCTCTGATGCCGTCACTCTACTCAAAGAAAATCCTCAACTTCGCTATGTCGTGCCGCTGCCGGGAAGCTCACTCTGGAGTGACTGGATGGTCATCCCAAAAGCGGCCCCCAATCCCGGTGCGGCCTACCAATGGATGAACTACGTCCTCCAAGACGAAATGGCCGCTCGCCTCGCTGTGCGTCTTGCGATCACCACCCCCAATGTCAAAGCCATCAAACGTCTCCCCGCCGATATTCAGTCAAACCTCGTCAGCTATCCCACCAGTGACATTATGGCGAGATGCGAGGGCATGACGACGGTGAATCCGGTGACGGAGGCGCTTTACGATCGATATTGGACCCAGCTCAATGCGAGCTAAAGAGGTGTTGATGTTGTTCCCGTGATCGTCAGAGTTCTCTACCCGCGCAATCCCCCATGGCTATCCAGAAGACGCCCCTTTCAAAAATGAACCTGCCCCGATGGACTGAGCCGCTGTTGATGCTGGCTCCGGCAGGCGTGTGGCTGGGCTTGATGTTGGTGTTGCCGACGCTGTTGATTTTTGAATTGAGCTTGGTGCCGGGGATTCGTCCGGGGGATCTCGTTAATCCGTCGGGTGTTGGCAATTATGTCAAGATGATGGATCCGTTGATCCTGCTGGTGGTCGGACGATCGATCGTGCTGTCTGGGATGACGACGGTGCTATGTTTGATTCTTGGATTTCCGGTGGCCTACTGGATTGGTATTTTGGCTCCTGCACGGTGGCGTACTTTATTGTTGATGGGGTTTGTGTTGCCGCTCTGGACGTCATCGCTACTGCGGTCCTATGCCTGGATTAGCATTTTGCGGCGGACGGGAGTGCTCAATACGTTGCTCAATGCGATCGGGTTGCCCTCGCTGGACCTAATGAACCAAATGCCAGCGGTGCTCATTGGGATGACCTATAGCTTGCTGCCCTACATGGTGCTGATTTTGTATACCTCTTTGGAGAAGCTCGACAGGCGGCTACTGGAGGCATCAGCAGATCTTGGGGCGACGCCGATGCAGACGTTTTGGCGGGTGACGGTGCCGCAGTCGCTGCCGGGAATCACGGCGGGGAGTTTGCTAGTGTTCATTAATGCGATCGGCGATTTTGTGAATCCTGAATTGCTGGGCGGGACGGGGAGTATGACGGCTGCGCGGTTGGTGTATGCCAAGTTTTTAGGTTCAGCGCCAGATTGGGGATTGGGATCGGCGCTGAGTATGGTGCTGATTATGATGGTGACGTTGGCCATTGTGTTGATTATTAAGTACGGCGATCGGGATGCGGCAGCGCTGTAAAACAGGATCTGTAGGGCAGGTTTAGATGGACTCATTTAGGACGAATTGCAATGAAACTCAGATCAATTTGGCAGACGTGGTTTTCGATGTTGATGTTTGGGTTTATGTATTTGCCGATTGCGGTGTTGGCCGTTTATAGCGTGAATGAATCGTCCGTTAGTGCCCAGTGGACGGGGTTTTCGCTGAAGTGGTATGCCAAATTTTTCCAGGACGAACGGATTATTGGAGCGCTGCGGGATAGTCTGATGGTGGCAGCGCTTTCGGTGGCGATCGCGGCGGTTCTGGGCACGTTGATGGCGGTAGGACTGTCCCGATATCGGTTTCCGGGCCGCCAAGTGTTTCAGAGCGTGGGTTATTTGCCGTTGATTATTCCAGATATCGCGATCGCCGTTTCGACCCTGGTTTTCTTGGCGGCGGTGTCGGTGCCGTTGAGTTTGGGGACTATTGTCGCGGCTCATGTGGTGTTTTGTTTGGCCTACGTGGCGCTGACGGTCTCCTCACGGCTGAATGACCTTGATCCTCACCTAGAGGAAGCGGCGCTCGATCTCGGAGCAACGCCGTTCCAAGCCTTTTTGCAGGTGCTCCTGCCGCAGTTGATGCCGGGGATTGTTTCGGGATGTCTGTTGGCGTTTGTGTGCAGCATGGATGATTTTTTGATCGCTAGTTTTACAGCAGGCGGCGGGATTAATACGTTACCGATGGAAATTTTTAGCCGCATTCGGACCAACATTACGCCAGATCTGAACGCCTTAAGTGTGGTGTTGCTCGTCACTTCAGGACTTGCGGTCTTTACGGCAGAGTGGGTCCGATCGCAATCTGAGAAAAAGCGATCGTCGGTGAATTAGGTATCCAGTCCTGTACGGCGTAAGTAAGACCTGTATTAAAATCCGTTAAAATAATGGTCGCATTGATCTCTTTCTTCATTGGGTTTTGGGCACGGCATAGCCATGCCCCTACGGTCTCTAGAACCCGGATCTGTAGGGGCATGGCACGCTGTGCCCTAAACCCAACGAGGAGGCGTTGAATATCCGGATTATTTACGCCGCAGACTACTAGTACACCGTCCCCGACCAATCTATGGTCTTTCGGGTCGATCGCGTTCCGAGCGATCGCGTAGCGGTAATCTCAACTTCTAGTTCAGCGCCCGTTTTAAACACATCGGCATCCACAGGCAAGGCTCCGAGGTTCAACACAAAACGGTTGTAGTCACGAGTCACGAGATTGGCCGGGACTACGCCTTCATATTGGGTTGTCGAATTTGAAAATCCGCCCCAGCGACCATTGCTGCCGATCGATCGGACTCGCACGCTAAACGTGGTCTCCAGAAGGTCCGATTTTCCAGCGGTGTCGATGATATTGAGCGTAAAGGCCCGATCGCGTTTATCCGTGATTCCAGACGTGAGTTGGGTCACTTCACGTTGATGAATGATGCTATTAATCGCCACAATAGACGTCACAGCGGTTGTTGGTTTTTCGCGGGGGGTGTTGCTGGGGTTTGCCGGAGCGTCCGATTGCTGAACGACGGTCCAAAGCTGAGGATCAGCAAACGCTACATCGATCGCGCCAGTGTTTTGAAGGCTCAACGTTGCCGTTTGTCCAGCATACTCAGATGCATTCGCCTTTGCGTTCCAGGTGAGTTTTGCTGTCTTTTCGAGGCGATCGCGGTATTCCTGATATTCGTCATGGATGACCGACCCTTGTGATAACAACCCAAGCGCACCTGATTTCGGATCCCAACGATTCAGGGAGAGCGTGGGCGAGGCTTGAAGGAGCGTCCCTAGCGGCATCCGTACACTAGGCGAATCCCCTGCGATCGGCTGCGTCCCCTGAATTAAAACAAGCCGTCCGATGGCTCCATCCCGCCCAGCAGAACCCGTTTGTCCGTCCGCGCCCCGTCTCCCATTCGTACAAGACGGTAATTTCTTTTCATCTGCTTTTTTATGAGAATTCTGAGGGTGGGGACATTTCTCTCCTGGAGATCCGGATTCACCCGATCCACCTGGCGCACCTCGGCCTGGTCTTGCCGTTACCTGGATCAGTCTCAGGTCGCTCAAGTTTTGGTAGTACACCGTCAAGGATCCCCCATCACCGCCATTCCCACCGTTTCCGCCGTTGCGCCCTGCCTCACCGTTGGCCATCGTGACTGAATCCTTTGAGTGGGCGATCGGATGATGTGTTTTAGGGTCGTGAGGCTTCTTGTCGGTGTGATGGTTGTTGTAATGGTGATGATTTTTATAATGGTGTTCATGTCTTCGAGACCATCCAAAACTTTCGCCAGCTTGTCCATCAGTCCCGGAAAGATCGAGTTGCATGACCTCAGGTTTTGAAAGGTAAATGGTTCTCGACTCGCCCGATCGACCCTGTTGTCCTGGTGTTGGTTCTGCATGGGCGATCGTTGGAGCAATGACTGAACTGAGCAAGAGAGACCCTCCTAAGAGGACCGAATAATTCAAGCGAGCGACGGGTTTGATCATGAGGTGAGGGCATTTAAAAGACAGTCTAAATTTAGTATGGTGCGATCGATGGGCTTATGCTGGCTCATAAATAGCTCATTAATAGACGTCCAATCTGCAATTAAAGTTCGATTGATCGATCGCCCGAACATTCTCGTTATGTAAATTCCGACCCCCGCAATGACGTAATACCCTCACCCATCGGTTAATCTCATAAAACAAACGAATCTATTGTGATTAGAGACTGACAGGAGCCTTGATGAATTCGAGTTCTTTGCTGCTAAATATTTTCAATCCCCCAGTGCTCTTTTTCTTTGGAGGCATGATTGCAACCCTGGTGAAGTCGGATCTAGAGATCCCCAAACCGTTGCCTAAACTATTTTCCCTGTACCTGTTGCTGGCGATCGGATTTAAAGGCGGTCACGAAGTTTTAGAAAGTGGATTCACATCTGAAATTGTTTTGACGCTGCTGACAGCCGTTGCCATGGCGTGCTTGGTGCCGATTTACTCTTTCCTGGTCCTCAAACTGAAGTTTGATACCTACAACGCAGCAGCGATCGCCGCCACCTATGGCTCCATTAGTGCTGTCACCTTTGTTACCGCTGGCTCATTCCTCGACAAGGCTAACGTCGTTTATGGAGGACATATGATCGCGGCACTCGCCCTGATGGAATCGCCTGCGATCATTGTGGGACTCGTGCTGGTACGGCTTTATGCGGCTCGAAAACCGGGAGACGAGAACTTTTCATGGGGTGAAGTCCTGCGGGAAGCCTTTCTTAATGGCTCCGTTGTCATGCTGATGATTAGCCTAGTCGCAGGTTACAGTACTGGAGAAGCAGGCTGGCATAAGATGAAGCCCTTCGTGGATGATATGTTTTATGGCGTGTTGGTCTTCTTTCTGCTGGATATGGGTCTGGTTTCGGCCAAACGCCTCGGCGATCTCAAAAAAGCTGGGACGTTCCCCATCCTGTTCTCGGTGCTCATGCCCGTATTCAATGCCCTGTTTGGCATCGTCATTGCGGCGATTATTGGCATGAATGAGGGAAATGCACTGTTATTTTCGGTCCTCTGTGCGAGTGCGTCCTATATTGCCGTTCCGGCAGCGATGCGGATGTCGGTTCCTGAAGCTAATCCCAGTCTTTATATCTCAATGGCGTTAGCGTTGACGTTCCCATTTAATATCGTGGTAGGAATTCCCGTTTATTTTGAAATCATCAAAAAACTCTGGGTCACTGCTTAGTCACTGCTTAATGACTGACGTCCATTATCCAATCTTCTACATTTACGATGTCTCACCCTATGTCTTACCCTATGTCTCACCCTGAACTTAAAGCCGTTAAGCGCTTAGAAATCATCACCTCATCGGTGGAACTCAAAAAGGTTTTAGAAACCTTAGAAAAACTGGAAGTCCAGGGCTACAGCATCATTCGCGGGGTCAGCGGAAAGGGCGATCGGGGCATTACCACCTGCGATCTTGATGTTGATGGCGTCTGCAATGATTATATTTTAGCAATTTGTGATTTGGATCAAGAGCCGAATGTCTTAGCGGCGCTGCATCCGATTCTGACGCGCTATGGTGGCATTTGCATTAGCTCTGATGCGAATAGTTTGGTCCATAAGGGTCCGGGTTGGTAGAGAATAGAACAGGATAGAGGAGATGTCTTTCCTCTATCCCCAACTCTCCTGTTCCCAACTCTCTTATTCCCTGTGGCCAAGTCATGAGCATCCAACCCGCCAAAATTTCTCGCGTGATGCCCGATTCCATTGCGGCGGAAATGGGCTTCGATGTGGGTGATGCTGTGGTGTCCGTCAATGGCCAAGCGCCTCGGGATCTCATCGACTACCAATTTTTCTGTGCCGATGAGTTTCTGGAAATGGAGGTCCTAGACGCCAAAGGTAAGAAGCATCTCATCGAAATCGAAAAAGACTACGACGAAGATCTCGGTCTGGAGTTTGAAACGGCTCTTTTCGATGCGCTGATTCAATGTACCAATCGCTGCCCGTTTTGCTTCATCGACCAGCAACCCCCCGGCAAACGCGAAAGTCTTTACTTCAAAGACGATGATTACCGTCTCAGTTTTCTGTACGGCAGCTATTTGACCTTGACGAATCTGCCCGATCGAGAATGGGATCGCATTGCCGCCATGCGCCTGTCGCCCCTCTACGTGTCCGTCCACGCCACCGATCCAGCCGTCCGTACGCGCCTGCTCAAAAATCCCCGCGCCGGATTATTGCTGGAGCAGTTGCAGTGGTTCCAAAATAACGAATTACAAATTCACGCCCAAGTCGTCGTTTGCCCCGGCATCAACGACGGCGATCAGCTTACCCGAACCCTTACGGATCTGGCTCAGTTTCATCAAGGCGATTTCCCAGCGGTGATTTCGGCGGCGGTGGTTCCGGTGGGTCTGACGCAGTTTCGCCCAGACGAAGATGCCTTGATTCCGGTTTCGCGCGATCTGGCCCAAAAAACAATAGCCCAAGTCCAAGCGCTCCAAACCCAGTTCCAGACTCAATTCAAGTCTACGTTTGCATGGCTTGCCGATGAATGGTTTCTGATCGCCCAGCAGCCCGTCCCCGAAGAGCAGCACTACGAAGACTATCCCCAAATCGGCAACGGCGTCGGCTCGATTCGATTGTTTTTGAAAGAGTTTGAAACCGCTGCTCAGGAGCTGCCTCAGGCGATCGACTCCCCTTACCATCTCACCTGGATCGTAGGCAATGCGGTTGAACATGCCTTCGCACCTATCTGCTGTCGGCTAAACCAAGTCGAAAATCTCACAGTATCCATGGCTGCACTTAATAGCGACTATTGGGGCCAAGAAATCTCCGTCACGGGGCTAATTACGGGTCAAGATATTGTCAATGCGCTTAAAGGGAAAGCGATCGGCGACGGTCTACTCTTGCCCTCGCTGATGCTAAAACTGCACTCCACCGTTTTTCTAGATGACATGACGGTCGAACAAGTGGCCAACGCCCTCCAGACCAAGATCTGGATCATTGATGGCGTGGACGGCCTTATCCGCACCGTGAGCCACCTTGAAGATATTCAGGCGATCGAGGCTGCGTGTAAGACAATTGCCTAACGCACTAAAAATTCTCGTTGAGCGAATTTTCATCGAACCAGTGATTTAATGCTTCGATCGTCGGGATGCCGCCCAGTGCGATCGCCAATCGTTCGCATTGCTGGCTGGTGAGCTGGGTGATTTTTTGAATGGTGCGATCGTTCAAACTGCCAAATTTCTGAGTGAGAAGCAACTCCACAAGCGAAATCCGTCCTTCTTGCCGCCCTTCTTGCCGCCCTTGAGACAGCGTTTCTTCGCGCCACTTTTCGTAAACAGGAGATAATCCCATAATGACCTCTTTGATATCCTTCGTTTTATTTTGCCGTGCTTTGAGGTTGATTTGCAAGATGGAGAGACGTTCTAGAGTTTGGGTCCGGTAAGGGTGATCCTTGGGAAGATCAAAAAGCGTGTCGATCGCCTCCTTCTGAACGGCATCCCGACCAAGGAGCCTCAACCATAGGGTCTCCAAGGTCTTGGGGAGTTGGTGAATAACCATGATTGCAGTGCTCTCACCTTCAAGGAGGAAATAAATTCCTTCGCCCCAGTTAGATGTAGAGGCGTGCGTAGAAGCCGGAACAAATCTTGCCTGGAGGCTCTTAGAGAGCGTGGGGGTAATAATCCAGAGGAGGGGAAGCTTGATACGGTGAGGCGATCGTCCATCGCGTTTGGCTTTGCGCCGGAGTTCGCTTTCAAGCCGCCAGAGCTTACCTTTGCAGTTGCGAATGTCCCAGTCAGAAATTGCGTTGCGGAATGCCTCAATCAGGGTGGGCTGGCTTAGGATGCGTCCGAAGAGTCCAAGGGGTTCGAGCGGATAGGCGCACTGTGGGTCAGGGTAAAACAGCACATCTATTGTGCAGACCTCCCCTTCAAGCTCAACTTCGGTTTCGACCGTGCCGAAATCGGTGAGGAGTTCCTGCATCCATTCTTTAACGAAGCTGTCGTGGAGTTTTCGGGGCATGGAGCGTGGGAGTTTTAGAGATGAGTTGGGAGTCTTAGAAATGAGTTGGGAACCTTTTGATTACGGGTGCGGTCATTCAGTTCAGGTCCGCACTCACACAGGAAAAACCTAACATGAAATTGATTACTTCTCTCTCCGCTCGTTCGTCTGCTGCAATGGTTTTGACCATGGGTCTGACGACGGCTAACTTGTTACCGCTTGCGACATTAAGTGCATCTGCACAATCACGGCCTGTAACGATCGCACAATCCTACAACAACCGTCCCGCCGTGTTTAATCGCACCATTCGGATTGCCGTTGGCGCAGTGATTCCAACGAGCTATACAAAGGCTCAAAAAATCGTTCTGGCCCCCGATGAAAAAATGGCAACGACGCTTACCATTCCTAGCAACATCCGATCGGGTGATGGTCGTTTATTGATCCCAGCGGGTAGCACGGTGGAAGGCGAATTCCGTCCCGCTAGCATTACTAACCGCGACGGGAAAGAAGAAAAAGGCACAAAGTTTTATGCTCGAACCCTGTTTCTTCCCAATGGTTCCAGCATGATGCTTGATGCGTCCTCTGACATTGTGACTCGCAAGGAAACCATTAAAAAGGGTCTTAACACTACATCCATCCTCACGGGTGCATTAGTAGGTGCAGGTGCAGGGACGATCGTGGCGGGTGTGTCGGGCGATCGTAAGATTGGCTTCGGCAACATCTTGATTGGTACCGCAGCAGGTGCGGTTGGTGGTTGGCTGGCGAATGGTCAGAAAAAGACTGAAGTCATTGTGGTGAATCCAGAAGTGGATCTCGGCCTGCGATTGGCGACTCCTCTGGCGTTCAACAACGCTTACTAAATTACTGCGATTCATCGATCGTTAATCTTTAACAACTGGTGTTACAAAAAAGCGGAGATCCCGATTGGATTTCCGCTTTTTCATGGGTTCGATCGTCCCTTTATCCGTCTGCTGTTTCTAGCCATGCCTTAAACTCACGAATGGCCTGCATTTCGCCAATGACTAAACGCCGTTGTAAATAGCTCACGAGGATGTCAGCAAATACGATCGGAAACGTCGGACTAATCTGTACCGGAACATACTCACCATCCTGCAAAATATAGTATTGAAGGTCTTTCCCGTTGTATTGCCATAGCTCCGGAATACCCAATCGCGCATAAATCGGGAAACGTGGGTCGGATGAACTCGTAATACCCACTTCCACAACTAAGTCTGGCGGCGGATCTTGTTTTAGATCCAGCGCATTTAGATGGCGAATTTTTGGCTCATTCTGAATGTAGTAAGAGGAATCAGGCTCAGCACCCGCTTTTTTGAGTTGGAGGCGTAGCGTTACCGAACCCGCCACGCGACAATTCATGTCTAAGACCTCTGCCGCTGCACAAATCAGGCGCTCAATAAATCGGTTGCTGCCTTCATGAATAAACAGTGGGGACATAATTTCTAAAGTTCCGTCCAGATAGTAAAAGCGTGTATTGCGGCGATCGCCCGTTTCTTCGAGTAAACGATCGAACGTTTCCCAACTAATATTTCTCAAGACGACCCGCTCTTCGCCAAGGATGAATGGGGGAGCAGATGAGGGAACAGTCGGTAATTCCTGAATTGAAACTTGTGTAACCATGATGGCCTACCCAATATCTGAACGCGGTTTGATTATAACGAAGATTCACTCACGGCCTGACGGCTACATCGATCGCGTGTCATCCCACGATATGTGAACGTTTCATAACGTAATCTGAGCCTAGCTGTGAGCTAAAGATGAACCAAAGGCCTACGTATTTATTCCTATAGTAAAAATATAAAGTTACCTGATGATTTACCATGAAATTCAAACAACTCTCAACTGCCTGCGCTGCTGCGATGATCACGATCGGATCCTTCTCATTTTCAGCTCAAGCTCAAACGTCTACACAAAAGGAGAAATTCTTTTACGCTTTTGTTACAGTCCTTAAACACAAACCCCAACTCCCCGGTGACGAAACCACACTCACAGTATTTACGCTCATGAACGACAAACAGAAAGAGACGTTGTTCGACGCTGGAAGAATGAGTTGTGTGGCGCTCCAAACAGGCATCTCTCCGGGAGAGTTTCTGAATAGTTTAAAAAATAACTTGGACAAAAAAGCCTATCCTAAAGAAAAAAATGATGTTACTTGGTCTACCCAGGTTGCGATCGTTCGTGCCGCCAATTATGCCATCTGCCCCTAAATAAATCCTCAGCTTTGGGCTTTAGATTTTATTCCACTTAGAATCTAAAGTCGAAGACTGCATAAAGTTTGACCTTACCCCTTCACAAAGTCTCCGTGAAATTGCTAGTATCATCCCGAGATCAATTCTCAAGCATCTAAACTCTCTGGTTCACCGTATGGGACGATCGACCTAACGTGCAACTGCATCTGTAAGGCGGACGTCACAACCTGGTACGATGAACACCGCTCATTTTGTACTGTCCCAAACGCGCTAGTAGAGAGGATCTATCCTTGGCACGCAAATACTTTTTTACCTCTGAATCCGTGACGGAAGGTCATCCTGACAAGATTTGTGATCAAATCTCCGACACGATTCTGGATGCAGTTTTAGCCCAAGACCCAGCGAGTCGGGTTGCGGCTGAAGTTGTGGTAAACACTGGACTCGTCCTCATCACGGGCGAAATCACCACGAAAGCACAGGTGAATTTCATCGATCTCGCACGGGCGAAAATCGCAGAAATTGGCTACACAAACTCGGATAACGGGTTCGCGGCCAATAGCTGCGCCGTGCTCATTGCCCTTGATGAACAGTCCCCCGACATCGCTCAAGGCGTCGATTCGACCAATGACGATGAAGGTGCAGGCGATCAAGGCATCATGTTTGGGTATGCGTGCAACGAAACCCCTGAACTGATGCCGTTGCCCATTAGCTTAGCCAACCGCATCGCTCGTCAGTTAGCCGCCGTTCGCAAAACCGGACAGTTGTCTTATTTGCGTCCCGATGGCAAAACTCAAGTGACGATCGAGTACGAAGGCGACCAGCCCATCGGCATCGATACCATCTTGATCTCCACCCAGCACTCGGCGACCATCGGCGACTTGACCGACAACACCGCGATTCAAGCCAAAATCAAAGCGGATCTCTGGAAGTTGGTGGTACTGCCTTGCTTTGAGGGCATTGCGCTCCAGCCGATTGAAGGCAAAACCAAGTTCCTCGTCAATCCCACCGGGAAGTTCGTCATTGGCGGACCTCAAGGCGACGCAGGGCTGACCGGACGCAAAATCATCATCGATACCTATGGCGGCTACTCTCGTCATGGCGGCGGTGCTTTCTCCGGCAAGGATCCCACAAAGGTCGATCGTAGTGCGGCTTATGCGGCGCGTCATGTTGCCAAAAACATCGTGGCAGCAGGATTGGCCGACAAGTGCGAAGTCCAACTTAGCTATGCGATAGGCGTGGCGCGTCCGGTGAGTCTCTTGGTTGAGACCTTCGGTACGGGCAAAATCGACGAAGAGAAGCTGACGGATATCGTCACGGCCAACTTCGAGTTACGCCCGACGGGAATCATTAAGACCTTTGGGTTGCGGACGATTCCGGGTGAACGCAACGGTCGTTTTTACCAAGATGTGGCAGCTTATGGTCACTTTGGTCGGACGGATTTGGACCTTCCTTGGGAAGCGACGGATAAAGTTGACGTGTTGAAAAAAGCCGCTGAAGCGTTGATGGCAGCGGTTTAGAGTTGGATTGGGTTATTTTTTAACGAAGAGACCCCGATCGATCGCCAATCACTAGCGATCGATCGGGGTTTTGTTTAATAATGAGCGTGAAGAGCTAGCAGTGGCGTCCTATGGCATCCATCCTAAAAATCATCAAAAGTGCCCCACTCATCCCGCCTCCGGAACGCCCGATCGAGCGTACTGAAGACGTTCCTAAGGTGGTGGCTCCCAAGGTCGTAATTCCTAAGGTGACGCCCAAAGTGACGGCTACGGGAACGCCTACAGGGCTTCGATCCAAGCGAATGCCAAATGCACTGCCAGATGCACTGCCGGATGCGATCGCTCCACTGTCTGCTCCCGTTCGCCCCAAAGCCACGCCCAAAGCCACGCCTAAAGCGGTCCCCGAAGCCGTTGCCCAAGCCGTTGCCGAAAAGCCTCCAAAAGCCGCTCAACAACAAAAGAAAAAGAAAGAAAAGCAACAGCCTCCAGCCTCCAAACAAAAGCCTCCGAAAGTCCCGAAACCCGTCCAAGAGGTCATTAAAGACCAACGATTGGCGGTGCTGACCGATGCAGAGAAAAAACAGCTTGCCAAAGTCCAGAGCAAATGGCAAAAAGTCGCCTGTTCGACCGATCGCATCAACCGCAAGCGCGCCACCACCACCATCAAAGCCGTCTACGCCTATGCCAACAAACCAACCCCTGAAATCCTGTTTTGCGAGAGTCCGAACCTCGGGATGTTGACGCAGCTTTGGTCGCAGCAGAAGGTCTATACGCCCAACTATCTCTTGCGAAAGATTCGACACCGGATTAATAAGTCCGTTCGATCGACGGTCGCGCGCGTATTGCGGATTGAGCTGCACGATTATTTTTTTGAGACGCGGCTATGTGGCTTCAGTACGACAATGTATCAAGATCTCACGGAGGACATTGCGTCTGGGTTAGAACAACACGGCGGCGATCGCACGCTCATCTGTCCGGTTGACGATCGCCCATCGGGCGAAGAGTCTGAGGAATCAGATGAAAAAGAAGCGTATCATCTCGATCGGATGGAGCTGAGTTTCTTTGCCTATTACGATTTTGTTCGGCAGTTGATTGATCCGACGAAAGGTGGGGCCGACATTGATAAAGAGTGGCGCTTGATGCAGGCGATGGCCAAAGAATGTCAGTGGAGTTTTATGTTTGAAAATGTCTGTGTGGTGTGCGATCGGCCTAAGAGCATTGTGAAGTCTGAGACGGGCGAAACTCGCATTGAGTTTGCGGATGGCACGTTGTTTTAAGTGAACAAAAACTAGGCTGAAAACTCTTTCATCAAGCTCGCCATAATTTGGCTATCGTCGGAGGTTTTGCGATCGCGCAGTGCGGTTTCGATTGTTGCTATAGCTAATCCTGGGAGGACCACCGATGCTGTAATCCGTCGGCTTCCGCCCCCATCCAAAACTTGAAACGCAAAAATCTCGGTTCGTTCGACATCCACGACCCAATATTCCTGGACGCCCAACTCTTCGTACAGCATTCGTTTGAAGCTAAGATCATCCTTAAGACTGGTGGCCGCAATTTCGATCGTCAACCGGGGAGGCTTTGCAGTATCGAGGTCAATAATAGTGTTGCCACTTGGAATCAGTGCAACTTGTTCATCGAAGTAATAAGACAGATCCGGTTGGGCTTCACGAGTATCTTTTTTTAAATAACTTGCATTGGTAAGGCCTGCAATACGAATTCCTTTAACCATGCAAAACAGCCCGATCGCCAGAGTAACCAGGGTGTTTTCCAACGCATGACTCGGCCCAACGCCCATAGTTTCAATCCGCATTTGATGGTTGTAGTAATAGCA
>JAYUJY010000008.1:0-2688 GCA_043764895.1 Synechococcales cyanobacterium
GGAATAATTGAAGAGTATCTGATACTTTTCTGAGTGTAGACAGAATACCCGGAAACAACCACTGCACTTGATAACTAATCTAGCGATCGCTATCTAGACGTATTGACATCACGACGTGCAAAAAAGTTGCTCCGAAATTGCATAGCTTGCTGAGGAAAACGATCGCCCTCAACCGCATTCGATCGGTGAAGCGCTCGATCCATCCGGTGGCCTATGCTATGACCCATGCCGTGGCTTATGTCGTGGCCCAGTTGCCGATCGTTCTTTCAATTGATGCCGCGATCGATGACTCGGTTAAAGCTACGATCGTTACCCAGTGATGTGTCGAGGGTTTGTCCTTGGCTAATCCAAGGTTGACTTTCGGGTTCTATATCAGGGCATATTTTGAAAGGTTGATAGCTGGCTGGAATGACGGATGAAACTTCGATCGGGTTATGGTGAATGCTGGGGGAAAGGATAAAAAATAAATAAATGATTGCTAAAATCATAAAATTAGGAGTAGGCTATGGAATAGAAACAGACTGTACCCAATAGACGAGCGCGAGAAAGTAACGTACTTTATCCCGTTGTTCGTTGTTCTGTTCAGTCTTCGTGTCATTCATTTATTTTGATTACAAGACGAGTCTCAACTGAGGTTCAGGAATGGGGATGACCTGCGTTATCTAGACGATCGCACGGTTGTCCTATGGTCTGTATTGAACTCTTGAAAAAGGAGTGACCGCATGGTTTACCCTAAAAAACCTGCTAACAAAATCCTGTTTTCAGAGGTTGATGCGTTGGCATTAGCTTCTGAGAGTTTACCCGCGATCGTGAAACCGCCGCCAGAATATGGAACGTCACGTCAGGTTGTCGATCGTCTTTATGTCCGACTCACGTTTTTGATGGAGGAACGGAACTATAACTACTCAGATTTAGCCGATTATCTAGAAAGCGGTCTAGGGATCAAACTGACTCCTGTAACCATCAGAAAGTATATGAACGCCATCAAAAAGGAGCGGCGTAAATCTAAACGACCAGTGACCCAGCCCAAAGAAGTGAACGAGCCAAACCCACCAGCAACCCCGATCGTTGAACCCCTGCTTGAATTCGAAGACACCCCGATCGCTTCGGTAATTACTCCGGCGATCGTTGAAGCCCCGCCGTCTGAAACCCAATCGCCACTCCGTCCCGGTGAGTGGAGCCATGCTGAATTACGTAAGCACTTTAACAAGTACTAAATTGGAGTCTGACTATGGCAGATGTACATTTGATTGATGCCGAAAAAGGGGGTGTTGGTAAATCTCTTGTGGCCCGCACCTTGCTGCAACTATTCCTCGACCGTGAATGCCCGGTCATCCCGATGGAAGCCGATCGCAGTAACCCCACATTTTCTAATATCTATGGCGAACAGGTATTGCCTGCGATATTTTCAGAAGACCGAGAATACGAAGATGCCCCCGATGCCATATTTGATATCGCCCTGAAAACGCCTGTGATTGTCGATCTCCCCGCGCAGGCTCATCGGCCCCTCTCCCTATGGCTGAAATCTAAGGGACTCTTGGATCTGGGGCAAGCGAATGGAGTGCGGTTCTTAAAATGGTTTGTCTGCGATGGCGGGCTGGATTCGATTCACTTATTTTTAGAATCGGTGAATTATTATGGCGATCGGGTGCCGCATACGTTAGTGAAAAATCTAGGTCGATCGGAGAACTGGTCTGCTCTTGAATCGAGTAAAGCCGTGCAGTCAGCGATTGTGACCTATGGCATCAAAACGATCGAATTCCCCCGATTGAGTCCCCATAAATTAGCCACGATCGATGCCCAGCGGATGACCTTCAGTGCCGCGCGGGACAGCACCGATTTAGGATTAATTGGTCGCAGTCAAATTGTGACCTATTTAAAAACAGCCTACGCCGCTTTAGACCAATCGGGATGGACACCCGACGCATCGCTAAATCTACCCCCAGCAAGAAAGGGAGAGGCTAAATCATGACGAATCCAAATCATGCGATCGTTCCTGCTGTTCCTGAACCACTCCGAGTTCGGATTCATCGACTGATGACGGAGAAGAAAATCACGCCCGACGACCCGACCTATGATGTTTTGCTGGGTGAGGTAATGATTGCTGAGGAGTTAGAGCGATTATTGAGTGAGGCTCCTGCATCTATTTTGAGAACACTAAAAATATTGCAGACGGAACGATTAGTCGATAGCGATCGGTACTTAAAGGAATTACGAGAGACGGCCATTAAACAACAAGAAGCCAATCTAAAAGCGCAGGAAAGTGCAATCGCTAAATCAGTGACTCGATTATTGCAATACACCCAAGCGCGATCAGAACTGCAAACCTGGAAGCATGTCGTGCTGCCAATGACGGTGATGGTACTGATCTTGTTTGGGTCGGGTCTAGTGTCAGGATGGTTCAGTGCCATGACGCTATTACCGAAACCTTCACCGATCGCCCCTGGTCAACCTGTAAAGTTAACGCAACGTCAGGTCGAACAGTTAAACATTCTAGGGAAACCAGAAGGGCAATTAGCGACCGACATTGTGAGATATAACCCTGGGAAGATTGAGGAGTGTTTGCAAAGTCAATCGTCGATGCTGAAGAATAAGCTAAACGACATTTAGTTTGCAGGTATGGCATTTCCCTTATTCTTGATGTCTCGTTGCCACTTGATTTCTAATTCTCCCTGATTTATCAAGCGA
>JAYUJY010000009.1:0-45772 GCA_043764895.1 Synechococcales cyanobacterium
CCCATGACCCAAACGATTCTCGACACGCTTCCCCCCAGCACCGTTCCCGATACAGCTCCTGATACAGCTCCCCGCAAAACCACCTTCTCTGCTGAAGAAATTCAACAGATGCTGCCCCATCGCTATCCCTTTGCCTTGGTCGATCGCATCATTGATTTTGTGCCGGGGAAGAGCATTGTTGGCATTAAGAACGTCAGCTTCAATGAGCCTCAGTTTCAGGGCCACTTCCCAGGACGTCCGATCATGCCGGGAGTGCTGATGGTGGAAGCCATGGCCCAGGTTGGCGGCGTGTTGTTGCGGCAGATGCCGGATGTCCCCGAAGGGCTGTTTATGTTTGCGGGAATTGACAAGGTGCGGTTTCGGCGTCCGGTTGTGCCAGGTGATCAACTGGTAATCACGGTGGAACTGTTGTCCATTAAAGGCCGTCGTTTTGGAAAGATGCGGGGAAGAGCAGAGGTCGAAGGGCAATTGGCCGTTGAAGGTGAATTAATGTTCGCTCTCGTTGAATAGCGCACGTTTTCTGGAGGAAACTCTGTGCTCTAATGTCTGTAAGCTCCTCCGCAATCGCTCCCACACACACCCTCAATCACTCACACCCTCGGAAACGATCGTCCCACATTGGAGTTGCGATAGCGCCGTGCCTTGCACCTGATCGTCCCCAGGCTTTATTATCCTGCGATAGCTTCTATGGCCACTCTCCTGATTCATCCGACTGCTGTTATCACATCTGGCGCTGAACTTCATCCAACCGTCCAAGTTGGAGCCTATGCCGTCATTGGTCCGAAGGTTAAAGTGGGAGCAGGTACCGTTATTGGACCCCATGTGGTCCTTGATGGAGATACTCACATTGGCGAGCGGAATCAGCTCTTTCCAGGAGCGGCGATCGGACTCGAACCGCAGGATCTCAAATACGACGGTTCCATGGGTCCGGTTCGCATTGGGAACAGCAATCAAATCCGCGAATACGTGACGATTCATCGTCCTACCCGAGGGGACGAAATCACCCTCATTGGCAACAACAATATGATCATGGCTTACACCCATGTGGGTCATAATTGTGTCATTGAAGATCACGTCATTATCGCCAATTCAGTGTCTATGGCGGGGCATGTCCATGTCGAATCTGGGGCGCGAATCAGCGGCGTCTTGGGTGTGCATCAGTTTGTCCGCATTGGGCGTTTGTCGATGATCGGCGGCATGACCCGAATCGATCGCGATGTGCCGCCGTTCATGATGGTCGAGGGCAATCCGCCTCGGGTCCGATCGCTCAACAGCGTGGGGCTTCAGCGGGCGGGGTTGGACACGACGGATTTGCAGGCGTTGAAGTTGGCCTTTAAGCTGCTGTATCGATCGGAGATGACCTTTGCGGAGGCCATGGAAAAGCTGGACCGAAGCTACGACAATAATTATGTTCAGCATCTGAGTCATTTTATTCGCCGCTCCCAACTTCCAGGGCGACGCGGTTTAATTTCAGGTCGAGGCTAATGAGTGAGGCAGTTGTGAATCAGGAAGCGAGTCAACGGGTGAACGTGCAGAACCGAGTTTTTAAACGAATCTTTATCAGCACGGGCGAAGTTTCGGGCGATCTTCAAGGCTCATTACTGACGAAGGCTCTTTTGAGGTTTGCGCAGGCAGAGGATTTTGATCTGGACGTCGTGGCGTTGGGGGGCGATCGCATGGAAGAGGCTGGGGCAATACTGCTCGGCAACACCATTGCGCTCTCTTCCTTTGGGTTGGCGGAAGCCTTGCCCTACGTGATTCCGACCTTGAAGATGCAGCACCACGCAAAACGCGAATTGGAGAAGTTTCCGCCGGATCTGGTGATTCTCATCGACTACGTGGGTGCCAATGTCGGCATGGGGAAATTTATTCGCAAACGGTTCCCGGACGTCCCGATCGTCTATTATATCGCGCCGCAGGAATGGGTCTGGTCGCTCAATGACAAAAATACGCACCAAATTGTTGCCCTCACCGATCGCCTGCTTGCCGTTTTTCCCGAAGAAGCACGCTACTACGCATCCAAAGGCGCTAGCGTCACCTGGATCGGCCATCCCCTCGTCGATCGGCTCCAAGGCTCACCCACTCGCGAAACGGCCCGATCGTACTTTGGGATTTTGCCCGACGAGCAAATCATTGTCCTCTCCCCGGCTTCCCGCAAGCAAGAACTTAAGCTCCTATTACCGCGCATTTTTGAAGCCGCAAAAAATATCCAGGACCAGGTTCCCAACGTCACGTTTTACATTCCTTTGGCTCTCGATCGGTTTCGAGACGCGATGGAACAGGGGATCGACGATTACGGATTGAAGGCTCGCTTAATTCCGAAAGAAGACGGCCAAATGGCGATCGCGGCGGCGGATTTGGCCATTACAAAATCCGGCACGATTAATCTTGAAATCGCGTTGTTCAACGTGCCACAGGTGGTGGTGTATCGCATTGGACCCGTGAGCACCTGGATTGCCAATGCGCTCAATGTGAATTTCCCGTTTGCATCTCCCGTCAATCTGGTGCCGATGCGGATGGTGGTACCGGAGCTATTGCAAGCAAATGCCACAGCCGATCGCATTACAGAGGAATCCCTCGCGCTACTCTCCGGTCCAAAACGGGAGAAAATCCTCCAAGATTACGAAGAAGTACGCAAAGGACTCGGGGCTGTGGGGGTATGCGATCGAGCAGCGAAGGAGATTTTTGCTCTGTTGACATGAGCGCCCAGATTTAGATTAAGTCATTCACTCATTTAAGGCGGAATTCATGACGATTTTGTATGGGGTGGTGCTGGTTCTAATGGCGATCGGGCTAGTTGGAGCTTTTGTGCCGGGACTGCCAGGAACGAGTATTATTTTAGCAGGGATATTAATTTGGGGCTTCTCGACCTCCAGCATCCTAACGATAGCTTGGGCGATCGGGTGCGCGGTCGCTGTCCTAGTCTTTGGGTTTGCCATTGACTTTTTGTCGGGCTATCTCGGGGCTAAGCAAGTGGGAGCGAGCCAGTGGGGCCAAATCGGCTCTGTGTTTGGTATGGTTGCTGGCTTTTTTGGATTGATTCCGGCGTTGCCCTTTGGAGGGCCGCTGCTAGGACTCTTTATCGGGCCGCTCGTGGGTGCGATCGTGGGTGAGTACTTCTTTTGCAAGGATATTCAACAGTCGGTGAAGGCGGGGGTCGGGATTGTCGTAGGATCGGTTCTAGGTAATTTGCTCCAAGGTATTTTAGCCCTTGTTCCCATTGTTGTATTTGTGTCTGAAACTTGGAACAGAGGGGTTCAGTAGTCCATTCATTAATGAGTCCATTAGATTCGGAATTTACGGATCTTTTCACGAATGCTAGCATCAGGGCCACGACGATGGGCATACTCAGGGCATTAGAAACCCTATCTCTTGTTCGGGTTAACTTTCAATTTCATCATCTACTCATCATCATCCACTGGGAGATTAGTTGTGCAAGCGACTGAGCAACATCAACAGATTCTACGATTCTTTATTGAAGAAGCGAAAGAACATTTAGATACGATCGAAAAGGGACTGCTCAATCTCCAAGCGACCTTGGACGATGTAGAGGAAACAAACTGTCTCTTCCGCGCGGCACACTCGGTCAAGGGCGGTGCGGCTATGTTGGGCTTAGACAGTATTCTCAAAACAGGGCATTACTTAGAAGACTATTTCAAACTCCTAAAAGACAATCCAATCAAAGTCGATCGCAAAGTTGAGGATCTATTCTTGCGCGGGTTTGATGAGATGAAAGGGTTGGTCGAGGCGCTTCAAAGTCCTTTTGGACTGCGGGCTGAAGATGGTGAACAATCACTAGCGCGATCGGTGCCTATTTTTCAAGAATTAGGCAATCATCTAAATATGCTAATTTCAGGCAAAAAAGCCGCGTCCGTAGGCGTCAATCCTGCTGCCGCTGCTCAAGTGGGCACCATTCTAAAAATGATGCTGCAATTATTTAAGCAAGGTGACAACCCCAAAGCGCGTCAGCAACTCACGGCATTGTGTAGCAAGCTAGCGGTGCTCAACAAAAAATCGCAGCCTTGGCTAATCGTCCTTCAAACCACCCAGCGGACCATCGCCAATCCCAAAGCATCCTTTGCAATGCTGGCCCCGGTCGTGATTAAAGAGTTGAAGCTAGCGAGTGACCTGCTCATTGCCGGACGATCGACCGAGATTATCCCCAGCACCAACCTGAAAAAGCTCCTCCCCGGCACCGCAGCAGCACCCGCCCAAGCCGCCGCAAAAGTTGTCTCAAAAGCGTCGTCGTCGCCACAAGCCGCTGCAAAAATTTCGGTACAAGCTGCTCCTACGGCCAAGCGCGCCGAAGCGGTCGCCACCGAAGCGCGTGCCAGCAACTCTGCCGTCGGCCTTGCCACCCGCCGTCAAATCACGATTCCCGGCGATCCCAAAGGTGCCGCGCGATCGCTTTTGGACCAGTTTAGTAAAGCGGAGTTGATTCAGATTGCTGAGTTCTTGATGAAGGCGATTCAGTAGGAACTCAAGTTTGGAAAAGTGTTTAATCCGGAATCTCAACGATCACAGGCGTATGATCACTCGGTTGCTCCAGCTTCCGAGGTTCCGGATCAATCACACAGCCGATCGCTTGTCCATACAAGTCCGGCGTCAAATAATGATGATCAATGCGCCATCCAGAGTTGCGCTGAAATGAACCCGATCGATAATCCCACCAGCTATACTGCCCTTCATTTGGGTTAAATTTCCGAAACGCATCCTGCAATCCTAACGACAACACATCAAGCAACGCCGATCGCTCTACGTCGGATGACATGACATGAGTCGATCGAGTCTTCGGATTGTAAATGTCAATATCTTCTAATGCAATATTAAAATCACCACAAATCAACAGATTCGGCGATTCGCTCAATAGCGCTGCAAGATAGTCTTTCAATAGCTTAAGCCAGCGGAGTTTGTAGGCATATTTATCACTGCCTATTTCAGATCCATTGGGGACATACACATTCACGACCCGAACGCCCTGAATGACACAGGAGATAACGCGCTTTTGGTCGTCGAGTTCTTCTACAGCCGCTTCAGACAAGACATCTGCAAATCCAAGTCGCACGTCTTCAATAGGGGTCTTTGAAATCAGCGCGACGCCGTTGTAGCTTTTTTGTCCGAAACACTCGGTGCTGTACCCGATCGCCTCAAAAGCCGCCTGAGGAAACAGCTCATCAGGCACTTTCGTCTCCTGAAGACAGAGCAAATCCACATCCGGATTCGCCGTCAGCCAGTCAGTGGCGTGAATGAGACGAGTCCGAATTGAGTTGACATTCCAGGTCGCGATCTTCATGGGAAAGGAATCTTAAAAATTGCCTCAGAACTTTACCTTTTAACGACTCACAATGCCAGACCACTGGGCTTTTTTACGAGTTTCGCGGCGATAGGAAAAGAAATGGACCGGATCGTCATAGGTGCAGTGTGGGGCGATCGAAACCTGTTCTGGCTCGATTCCCAACTGTTCTAACTGCAACGCATTCACTCGCCGCACATCTAGACGAACTTTTCCGACCTCAGCATCTGCCAAAATCGGTGAATTTGACCAGGCTTGCAACTGCTCGATCGCCTCCCGCTGGGGCAAATTCGCAAGTTCAGGAGCAAGCGTAATGGCGGTTTCTAAGCCCACTTCAAGGTCCACTTGATAAGCCGGACCCGATACCGCCGGACCCATCCCAACGCGCAAATCAGCAAGCCTGCTGCCCGATCGGATCAAACGATCGATCGCAATGGGGACAATTTTCTGTGCCGTCCCTCGCCATCCCGCATGAACCGCCGCTGCCTGCCCCGTCCGCACGTCTCCAATCAGAACAGGCGTACAGTCCGCAGTACAGACCCACATCGCCTGCTGCGGACCTTGAGAGATGACCCCATCCCCATCGGAAAGATTGTCATTATGAAGCGGACTGGCCATTTCTGAGGGGGCGAGCACAGTATTTCCATGAACTTGCATCACTCGGTAGGCCGTCGCACCCGGAAACAACTCGGGCGTAATCTCAAAGGGCGATCGAGGCGAAAACTGCTGAGTAAACCAACCATGTTGCCAACCTTCAAACAAGCTACAGGTCAGATAAGGAGCGTCATTCCAAGTTTTCCAGTGCCATTGATGAGAACTCATGGGATTTAGATATGGATGGATTCTAGTACGAATAGATTCTAGTGCGAATAGGTTTTAGGTTTAGAGCGTCTGAATCAAACTGGGCTGATCATGGGCTGATCAGTTGTAATAAAAAATTCAATTTTGAGATTGCACATTGCAATGACGTCGCCATCCTTCAACGGATAGCGCTTTAGCACGGCGAGACGAACACCGCCCAAGCAAGTGCCATTGCTACTCCCCACGTCCATAACGTAAAACCCCTGCTGCACGTCATAGCCCACCACGGCGTGACATCTCGACACCGATCGATCTTGAACCACCACAGCACAATTACGACTGCGCCCTAGGAGCCAGGTTGAACTTAGGACCGTTACTTGGGGCACTTCAAGGCCCGACAAATTGGTCGTGAGGAAGGCGCGATGATTGACTTGGGCGGCTTGGATGTAATACGACGGGGCCACAGCCTTATTCGACATAGACAGCAGCGCCGACTCTACAGGCTGTTCACCGATCGTATCTTCAGTGGCATACGAAACGGTGGAGGCGCTGGATTGAAGAGCCGCTAAGGCTTCAGCCCGATCGTGGGTCTCTGTTGCTGTCAAGCTGGCGAATCGAAGCTGTGTATTAGAGGGCGATCGCCCCGATGAACAAACGCCTTTTGCCAATGACCGAGGCGTCACAGCATGAGAATCAACTGAAACTGGGTAGGATGGCTCTAAATTAAACGTCATACTAACCATAAGCGCGTGACCGCGTGACGAAACAACAAGTTAAGACGTAGTGCGTAGTAAGGGAATAGTGTTACGTGGAATTAAGGATACAAACTTGAGCAAAAAAGATGAATCCGTATAAGTACGCGAGTATATTTACCACCCGTCTGTGAGTAAACACTGAATTGAGGGTGGCAAGCAAGGGCTGGAGGGGGTTTCTTGTCTAAAGCTTCATATGTCCCCCAAACTTATTTAAATTCTTCTTAACCTTATGAAGAGGAATTGACCCGATCGGGTGAAAAGGCTTTGAGAATCGGGTCAATCTGTTGGGTCACTAACTGCTGGGCAAACCGACGGGCTGTGGCCGGAAAAAGCGCCATGGGATTGCTGAAGCCTGAAAAAACTTGAATGCGATCGTCGGGGGTAACGCCTCCGACCATCGGTAGCTGATCGGCGCTAAAGGCCACGGTACAGGTGACCCAGGTTCCCGGTAAGTCCGCCAGATCGGGCAAAATTTTACCGACAGCTTGCCGCATCCACTGTTCACTGGTGCGTCTATTGCTCGTGGGTTCCAAGCTCGGGTAAATGCGACTGACCTGCCCAAAGCACAGACTCCCATCCGCAAATTGCAGCGCTCCACTATCGAGGATGGCCGGAACAATAGCCTTCGCCCCCTCAATCCAGTCCGAATCCTGCTGCGCCGCTTGGGCTTCTAGATCAAAGCGTCGGAGGTCAGCGGGCATAACGACGGCCTGCATCTGGATTTGGCGGGCCTTCAGTTCGCCCGCTGCAACTTCCATGGATTCGGCATGGCTGAAGTATTGGCGGAGACGATAGCCCGATCGATTCAGCAGCGATCGCACCTCCCCCCCTGCGCATACCACCACCTGAGCCGCTGAGTAGTCCTGTTGGTCCCCGACGATCCGGACGCCAGTCTTAAGCGCTTCAATCTGACGAATCTGATCGGACTCCACCCGGCCCCCGAGCCTGACCAATGCCTGCTGGTAGGCGAGTGCCGTTTTTTGGGGATGGATGTGAGCGTAGGGCATCACGAGTGCGCCTGAAATAGCCTTAGGGTTGAGCAGGGGTTCGAGTTCTTGGGCTTCTTGAGGAGACAACACCTGAGGCGATCGGCTAAATTTCTGGAAGGCGAGTGCGAATTTCTGCGGATCCTGACCGAGATCGATCGTCGAAATCAGCGGCAGTTCCCGAAATTCGGTCTTCCCATCTAAGGTCTCAGCTAACCGACGATGAATCTCAATGCCCTCGTCACAGAGTGTTCGCGTGGTGTCCGTGGTCCCAGCCCAGTAGGAAATCCCCCCGTAGCTGTAGCGGGTTGCATTGGGGGCGTTGATGGGATCTCGATCGATGAGCAAGACTTGGACGCCTAAGTTCGCGAGTTCGTAGCTTAGGGCTGATCCGGTGATGCCTGCTCCGACGATAATCACATCCGGATTAAACTGGGGACTAGTGCTTTGTCGGGGTGTTGTTGTTGTTGTTGTTGTGTTCTGTAAATTCATTAGGATGTCCCATGATCTTCATACAAGATTTATTTTGGAATGCCTGGAGTCGATTACGCAATCGATCGCGCAACCGATCGCGCCAGTGGATTGGGTTCGGGTTGAGTTTAGGACTCTTTAATGTATTGCTGCTGCTGAATCTTCAGCCAACGATTGCCGCATGGTCCACCCAAGTCTCCCCCGCCCAGCCTCGCCTCGGTGACACCCTGGCGGTCACGATTCTGAACTCAACGGGCCAGCCCCCTCAAATTCAGTTCGCTGGGAAGACCTATCTAACCTATGCCATGGGACCCAATCGATACCGAGCGTTGGTTCCCACGACGCCCCTCGATCGCCCTGGTGTTCAGCCGCTCCAGGTGAAGTCCGGCAGCGAGAGTCAGGTCATTTCAGTCTCCTTGGGTGCTCGATCGTTTCCGACTCAGCACATTACGCTACCTGCTGGCCAAGATGGCAACGTTGGCGATTGGGAATTTGACCAGGTAGATGCCTTCAAACAAATTGTAACGCCTGAGAAATTTTGGGCGGGCAAATTTATCCGACCCAATGACGGTGAAATCACGACAGTCTATGGAGTCAGACGATATTACAACGGCGTTTTTGCTGAGGATTACTACCATCGAGGCGTGGACTATGCCGGAGACTATGGCTCCCCAGTGATCGCTCCCGCCGCCGGACGAGTTGGCCTTGTGGGGTATGAGAATCAAGGCTACAAAGTCCATGGCAACCTGATCGGCCTTGATCACGGCCAGGGTATTGAAGGAATTTTCATACATCTAAAAAGTATCCAGGTCAAGCCCGGTGACTGGGTGAAAGCGGGACAGATCATCGGCACCCTTGGCGACACGGGAGCGGCGACAGGT
Source organism: Synechococcales cyanobacterium (assembly GCA_043764895.1). Taxonomy (GTDB): domain Bacteria; phylum Cyanobacteriota; class Cyanobacteriia; order Leptolyngbyales; family Leptolyngbyaceae; genus JAAFJU01. Next base: position 9,188 of record JAYUJY010000009.1, read on the forward strand.
CCCCACTTGCATTGGGGGATGTACGTCAATGGTCAAGCAGTGGATCCAGTCCCCTGGCGTGAAGCAGGTTTTGAGTAGCGTTAGAAATCACCTAAATCCAACACGTCTAACTTCAATAAAAAGCCGCTTCTGAACATTAGGAGCGGCTTTTTAAGGGCATTTTAGAAACTGTCGATCGATAGTGATCCATCAGGAGCGGTTCTCTTAGTTTCCTTCAGTGTCACGAAGGCGGGCCGCTGTGAGTTGAGGGTTAGGTGGAAATGCCACTTCTTGGACCGTACCGGGCGCACCCAAGGGCTTTGCCTTGCCGTCGTTGAAGCTCACCATGACGCCGCCTGCATTTCCGGCCTTGACGACGAGCTGCGTTTTGGCGTTCCACGATCGGGTCACCCCTTCAGTCAGCACACCCTCGAACTCCTCTTTCCCATCCGCCACCACACGCACCCAAGACTGGTCTGTCACCGTTAGCCCGACTCGAACACTTTGACCGGGAACCACTTTTCCGCTAGCAGAACCATTGAGGGTAACCGTGGCCGGATTTGGCCCCATGGGAGCACTTCTCACGGGGAGAGAATCCTTGAACTTTTGCAGGCTGTCTTGGTTCACGACGGGCTGAGCTTGAGCGATCGATCGGTTAATCACGCCCGACAATCCTTGAACGGACACCAGCACAAGGGCCATATAGCCCAGGTAAAGGTGAGAGGGACGCAACTGACCGCCCAAGATTGAAAAGGACTTGAACCAAGCCGATTGAGTCGGGTTGACCACAGGAGGATTCATAAACTCGCTGGCATAGTAGAACCCGTTCAGCCCAATGGAATTTGCATACTGACGAATAAAACTCTGGACGTAAACCGCCTCCGGCAAATCGTCAAGGCGTCCTTCCTCAATGGCCTTAAGGAGCCGAGTCTGAATATGAGTCCGTTCAGAAACGGCTTCAATGGGAATGTCTAATTGTTGACGTGCATGGCTCAAGCGCTCACCCAGTTCGGCGAGCTTAACGGCTTGTTGCTCTCTTGCTATTTGGAGAATGGTTTTCTTCCTCATAACGGTTGCTCCTGATTCGTTCCTTTCGCCCTAGTTGATGGTAAATGAAGTTGACACTTTAGTGAAGTTTAGACTTTAAGAACGCGACTTCTGAGTCTGTCAATGAACGGTATGACCCGATCGCAATAAAAGATTGGTCTTGGCTTTGGAGGCCAATCGCGCCGATCGCCGTTCGGTGGAGTTCTAGCACGGGATGACCCAGTTGTGCCGCAACTTTCCGAATTTGACGATTTCTGCCTTCACGCATCACAACCTCTAACCACGTTTGACGAGATTCGGAGGATAGGACTCGGACGATCGTCGGTAGAGTTTTTTGCCCTTCCAACATGACACCTTGTCGCCAGAGTCGCAAGGTCTCTTCGATCGGATTACCTTCAACCAAGACCTCGTAAGTCTTAGAAATCTCATGACGGGGATGGGTCAGACCAAAGGTCAATTCACCATCATTCGTCACGACAATAGCGCCAGTCGAATAGGCATCCAGCCGACCAACGGGGTGCAATCCTAATCCTTCTCGCAAGCCTTCAGGCAGACAATCCAGAACCGTCTGGCGTCCACCGGGATCGTCGCAGGTGCAGACAATTCCTTTGGGCTTATTTAACAGGATATAGATGAGTTCCGGACGAGCGGCAGGGCGCAATACCTGGCCGTCAACCTCAATCCGATCGACGCTCGGATCAGCGCACTGCCCTAGAACTGCAATTTCCCCATTGACCCGCACAACCCCGGCCAGAATCAACTGTTCGGCTTGGCGACGGGAGGCAATACCCCACTCTCGAAGAATCTTTTGTAAACGTTCAGGCATAGAACTCAGAATACGTGGACTCAATAGTAACGGAATAATGCTCCGTAAATACACTCCCGCAAAAACCGATATAACCTGCGTTTTCCTCTAAGATCCAGTATCCCCTAAAACATTTTGTACTAAGTGTCGCAATTAATCTCCGTATATATTCTGATGCATGACAGGTCTTTTTGTTCGTGCCTTAGGCTACCGAGTTCTATGATTTGGTAAGAAGTTTTGATAAAGCAACTGAATCTCTATCTTTTAGTAGATGCATTTCAATTACAAATCACGAATCAAAATATACGGCTCAACAATCAACGCTTGAAACCGCTGACGGGCTTCCCAATTAGCTCTCATTTCAGGCGTTGGCTTAACCAGAAATTGCTCCTCGATCCAACGGAGAACGCGACTAGAATCGTCTTGTGCAATCGCCAAAGCGACGTCTACAAGTTCCAAACTCCGATCGACCCAAATTACTACATCTTTTTCGATATGAGGCGTGAGCCAGTCGAGTTGTGCTTCGTCGAGGGATTCAGTTAAGGTCTTGCGGAGATCAGTCGTTGGAGGATGCTCTGAAGAATGGGTCATGGGATTAAGTTTAGGGAGAAGGCGTGTAAATGAAGTGGAGAAAATCTAGCGGCCTAGCGCATGAAGCTCATTAATCACCGCCGCACAGTGAGCGGTAATGGCTTCGAGATCAGCGCGATCGGTGCTTGAAGGCGGCGCAATCGGCGCACCAATGCGAACCGTTAGTGGAACCGATCGGGGTCGATTGGAACCGGGGACAAAAATAGCATGACTGCCCCACAGACACACGGGAAGCATCGGCGATTGGGTCTTTGCGGCAATCCAGGCGGCTCCGATTTTGGGGTCATGAATCCGGCCATCTTTGCTTCGGGTTCCATCCAGAAATAATCCCGTCGCCCAGCCCTGATCGATGGATGCAATAGCTGCCTTCATGGCCGCTCGATCGGCAGACCCGCGTTTGACTGGGTACGCACCATAGGCCGCGATCGCCTGCTTCAGCACCGGAACGCGAAACAATTCTTCCTTTGCCATAAAGGCGAGTGGACGTCCGACGCAGTTTGAAATAATGGGCGGGTCAAAGTCACTCGCATGATTGCTGACGACCAAGAGTCTCCCCCGACGAGGGACATGGTGTGCGCCGTGAATTTTTCCTCGAAAGTAGGTATGAAAAACTGGGCTGACAATCGACCATTTAAAGAGATGGTAAAGTGCCAGACTCACCAGCGGTTCTCGATCGCGCAGCGCTAAGTTCGATGAATGACGACGGCTTAGATTCATGCCGCATCTCCGGATGGCTCAGATGTAGAGAGTTCGGCGGCGGTTCCAACGGTGGAAAAGACGATCGATTTGCAGGTGCGCTTCATGATGCCTACGAGCACTTGACCTGGCCCTACTTCGACGCCTGATGTCACATCTAGTTCTTGAAGATTCAATGAAATCTCCCGCCAGCGAACGGTTCCGGTCATTTGCCGAATTAACCGCGCCTTGAGCACTTCGGCGTCGATGCTGGGCGTTGGGTCGGTATTGGACAGCACCGGAATTTGGGCCGGATTGAACGTCGTTTGGTTCAAAATTTGAGTAAAGGCATCTGCTGCATCGGCCATCAACGGCGAGTGAAAAGCCCCACTGACATTGAGTTTGACGGCCCGTTTTGACTTGACCTGAGTCAGGAGAGACTCCACCGCGTCCGGCGTCCCTGAAATAACAACCTGGCCGTCATTATTATCATTGGCCAACACTACGCCGTCGGTTTGAGCAATGGCCGCTTCTAAATCCGATCGATCGAATCCGAGTAGCGCCGCCATGCTGCCGATCGAGGCTTTGTCCATTAGCTTGGCGCGGTGTTGAATTAAGGTGAGTCCCGTTTCAAAGCTAAAGACGCCTGCGGTGTAGAGGGCCGAATATTCTCCCAGACTATGACCCGCGACAAAATCGGGGCGTTTGCCTTGAGCTTTGAGCAGGTCTGACAGAATCGCTTCGACTATATATAGACAAGGTTGTGTATGAAGGGTTTTAGAAAGCTCAGTTTCATCACCCTGAAGGACGTCTGTGACCGACCAACCCAAAAGCGCACTCGCGGATTCAAACTTGCCCTTTATGCCAGGAAACGTTAGCAAGTCCAGGCCCATGCCTACCCGCTGAGAACCCTGTCCTGGAAATACCCATGCTGTCTTCGTCATTGCTGATGCGCGATCCTAAGTGATGAGTCAAATCGATCGACCGACCCAAGAGAACTCAGGAGAGAACTTCCGGTTCGGCGTTTCGATATTTTAAGGTGTTTGGGCCTCTCTTCAATCCAGAATTAAAGTTTGAATTCCGTGACGCAAGAGTTTTTGGCGGCGGATCCATTTTTGGCGAATCACTGGGCCAAGGACCGGGGCAACGGTTTTGATAATCTGCCGAAGAAGGGCGCTGTTGTGAAGCTTGGCGGCATCGTCTGCCTCATGGGCCTGAAGCGCCTGCATTTTACAAATCTCAGGCTCCCGCACCGCTTGGATAGCTGTTAAAGCCCGATCGATCGACACCCTCAATTCGTCATCTGACGACCCAGCCCAGGCCGCCGCGATCGCCTGCGTTGCTTGAACCGCATCTCGCAGCGCCATATTAATACCTTGGGCACGAATCGGGGACATCGGATGTGCGGCATCGCCGAGGAGGAGACAACCGGGTTTTGACCATTGGGGTGCGCGTCCAACTTTGACGGTGAGGAGTAAAGGTCGATCGATTGGCTGTTCTAAGGTTTGAAAATACTGGGCCAGTGCCACCGGAGATGCGGCGGCTAGGTGCGATCGCCAATCTGAAATATCTTTCCAAGTGCGATCGTCCTCTGAGAGCACCCAGCCCACTTGCACCTGGTTTTCAGAACTGCGAAAAACTGAGAATGCATTAGAGCCTTGGACGAAGACTTGAAAGGGGTTTACCGAAGAACCACTCGCTGCGGTCTCAGCAGAACCAATTTTGAACCATAGAATATTAAAAGGTTTAGGGTCTTCGTTGAGAGCTAACCCAGCTTTGGTTCGGACTATAGATCCTCGTCCGTCACAGCCAACGACCAGACTTGCTTCGATGGGTTTATCGCTCAGTCCACCGCTTAGTCGCACACCCGAAACACGATCGCCGTCCCAAAGCAAATCCTGAACCGCCTCTCCCTGCAAAAAACTAAAATGCTCAAACTGCTGCGTTTCCTTAATCACCGCCGCCAGAAAATGAGCTTGCGATACCAGCGTGCAGGGTCGGTTGCTTCCCATCGATTCGTCAACAGAGAAAAACGGCTGCCCCTCAACCGAAAATTCCCACGAGCTAATAGTCTGCGTCGGAAGACTAGTGAGCAGTGGCAACAGTCCCATGATCTCAAGTGCGTCCAGCCCACTCGGCATCAACGCTTCCCCTCGAAACGATCGCGCAAAATCCCGACTCGCCTCAATCAGCACCACACTGATGCCTCGCTGCACCAACATCAGCGCCAACGTTGCCCCCGCCGGACCCGCGCCTACAATGACGATCGGCTTTCTCACGTCTTGCTTTCTCACGTCTTGCTCACTCACGTCTTGCTCACTCAATTTCCCCTCCTCAACATCAACACAGCCCCTGGAAAATCAGTTTCTGCTTTCAAAATACAGCGCTGTAACCACTCCAGATTCAGCACTTCCAACCCAGGAAGTTCGCTAACGGTGATTTTTTCGTAAATTTGCTCAGGCGATCGGAAGTGATACAGCGACAGCATCCCATCCTCCCAGAACCAAACCTCTTTCGTTCCTAACTCCGCATACATCTTCAACTTATTTGGTCCGCCACTCGTGAACACCACTTCTATAGATAAATCTGGAATATCTTTCTCAGGTCCAATGCAATAGGACTCATCCGCCTGTAACCCGGCAATCCCCTTCTTCGCTTGATTCTTGTCCCCACTGGGTACAAACTCAATCCCGTTTTCCAATAGAAGCGTCGTCACGAAATATCCAACAATATGTACAAACTTTGAGTGCGCAGCTCCAGGCATAAAAATTTCGATCGTTCCATCATAAAAAGATAATTTCACACCACGGCGGTCAGACATGCCTTGCTGAATCAACTCAAAACTCTCCCAAGTACCGGGAAAGCAAATCCGTTGGTCAGGCGACCCATCGACCAACGGCAAATCGTGGCTGGTCTTCGCAGGGCTGGGACTTGTAGGGCTGGGATGCGCGATCGTCGGTGTCATAGAGAACTCCAAAATTCACGAGCTGCTGGGGTACAAACCCATTTCTTCATGATAAACCAAATCTTCAGCCCGCAGAATTGGCAACGGGGTCCGTGTATGGGTGCAGTGCAGTTCTATAATGCAGAATACAAAAAATCGTGCTTCCCCATCCTCATTTTGCACGTTGGTGATTCGTCATGTCGTTATTTGATTGGTTTGCAAATCGTCGGAAGGAGACTCCAGAGACGTCTCAAGAATCTCTTCATGGTCAAGAGCGTGAAATTGCAGATGGCTTATGGACGAAGTGCGATTCCTGCGGGGCACTAAGCTACACAAAAGACCTGCGTGCCAATCAAATGGTGTGTCTAGAGTGCGATCACCACATGCGGGTCTACAGCGACGAGCGCATCCGGCAACTCATCGATGCCGACACCTGGATGCCCATGGACGAATCCATGCGATCGATCGATCCCTTGAATTTTCGCGATCGTAAAGCCTACGCCGATCGTCTCAGAGAAATGCAGGACAAAACTAAGCTCGTGGACGCTGTGCAAACGGGCCTCGGCAAACTTAAAGGACTCCCGATCGCCCTAGGCGTGATGGATTTCCGGTTTATGGGCGGGAGTATGGGTTCGGTGGTGGGCGAAAAGCTAACCCGACTGATCGAACGGGCGACCGAACAGCAGATTCCAGTGATTATTATTTGTGCCTCTGGCGGGGCGCGAATGCAGGAAGGCATGTTGAGCTTGATGCAAATGGCCAAAGTCTCCGGCGCACTCGATCGTCACCGCGAACAGCGCCTGCTTTACATTCCCGTCCTCACCCACCCCACCGCCGGGGGCGTCACCGCGAGCTTTGCAATGCTCGGAGATATTATTCTCGCCGAACCCAAAGCCACGATCGCCTTTGCCGGACGCCGCGTCGTAGAGCAAACCATCCGTGAAAAACTCCCCGAAGATTTCCAAACTGCCGAATACCTTCTCGCCCACGGACTCGTTGACACCATCATTTCCCGCACCCAGCTCAAAAAAACCCTCGCCCAGCTCATCAGCCTCCACGCGCCCATGCCCCAGATCATTAAAAGCTAGTGAGAGATATGTCGAAACGTAACAGTCTGCTCTAAGATTTGGCGTCATCATCACCGCTTCCCCTGATAATAATGACTAGAGAACTACTGTGTTGTGTCTGAATCGAGACGTCTGAAGGAGAAACATGCTTAAAAGATTGTTTGGGATTGCGGTTGCTGCGATCGTTTTCCTCTTCCAGTTTGTCCCTGCGGTGCAAGCGGCTGAGATGGATGTGGCCACCCGCACCGTGCCGTTAAACGCTGAGGGCAAAACGATTACCCTGTCCCTTAAGCAGGTTTCTGAAGGGAAGCGCTTATTTAAATATGCTTGTGCTCAGTGTCATGCGGGGGGCGTCACCAAAACGGATCCTAACGTGGGACTTGAGCCTGAATCGCTCTTACTCGCAACGCCGCCGCGCAATACGGTTGACTCCCTCATCGACTATATGAAGGATCCCACCAGCTACGATGGCGCACAATCCATTGCTGAAATGCACCCCAGCATGAAGAGCAAGGACACCTTTGCCTCAATGCGCAACCTAACGGATGAAGATCTAAAGGTGATTGCAGGTCATATTCTGATGCAGCCTAAGGTCGTCGGCGATCGGTGGGGCGGCGGTAAGATCTACTACTAACGAGTCTCTAGTTGAATTAAGTGCTTAACATCGCCTAATTCCTAGCGTAATATTTATGAGAGTCGGTCTAGCGTCATAGTTAGGCCGATTTTTTATCATCTACAGGTCTAACGCCCGATTTCCCAAGATTTTAGAGAGAATAAGCCATGTTTCAGCGTCTCGGACGGTTTTTTAGAGTAAGTTTGATGGGCGCTGCGATCGCGCTAACCGTGACGCTAGGCATTGCGATCAATCCGGCTCAAGCAAGCCCCGATCCCTACATCGCACAATATCTAAAAGTCCAGCCCGATCAATCCGCCGACATCAAGCAAAACCCGATCGGAGGGACCCAAACCTTTGACTACAATAAGCTGCTTAGAGGAAAAGAGCTATTTGGACAAAATTGCCAAAGCTGTCACGTTGGTGGGTCCACTCTCTCCAGTCCTGACCTGCCGCTTTCCCTAGCTGCCCTTCAAGGCGCAACGCCCCCGAGAGATTCGATCGATGCGTTGGTTACTTACATGCGTCAGCCCCTGGGCTATACCGGAGAGGACGACAACTATGGCTGCCGAGAAATCAAAGAATCCTGGCTCAATCAAGATGACGTTAGCGCCATTGCGGCCTTTGTCTTAAGGGCCGCTTCGATCGCTCCTGGCTGGGGCACAAAAGACTTCTAGGTTGTCTTGACCGACACTGGTCTACGACAGCCTGTCTAAGTTATGATAGTGAAGAGTAAAACTCCAACTTTTCTAAAGGAACGTCAATGAAATCTATTGCAAAAATGACCCGTAAGCTTGCTGTCACTTGCGTTGCACTGTTGCTGGTCGTCAGCGCATTCTTCTTCAACGCCTCTGAAGCCTCCGCTGACACTGTTTCTATCAAAATGGGCGGTACCAAAGGATTGGTATTTGAACCTGCAATAGCAACGATCAACGCAGGCGACACCGTAACTTGGACCGTCAACGCGTTGCCTCCTCACAACGTCCAATTCAACAAAACTCCTGGCGATGCTGCACTCGCAAAATCCTTGTCCCACAAGGGTCTCGAAGGAACGGGTAAGTCTTTCTCCGTGACCTTCCCGGCTGATGCACCTGCGGGAGAATACAGCTACTTCTGTATGCCTCACCGAGGCGCAGGCATGGTTGGTAAGATTGTTGTTGCTGGCTAGGACTTGTAATAGGCTGACTCATTCAGCAGCGTAGATCATAGATAGATGATAGAAAGGGGGGGTTCTTACAGGAATTCCCCCTTTTATGTATGGGCCATGTCTAGTGCTGGATGGGGTTGATTGCTATAGTGAAATAGGGACTATTTTCAGGGAGAACAGCGGGTGAAAGGCTTCGTTCAGTTATTTAAATCAATATTTAAATGGTCATTCCAGAACTCATCTCAGAGTTCATCTCAGCATTCATCTCAGCGTTTAATAGTATCAAACAAAATTCGATACCTAGTCCCGATCGTCATGTCCGCTCTGATGTCGATTGCACTATGGGTGGGAATGGTTGACATTCAGCCAACTTTAGCCGCCCCGATCGTCACCCCATCCGTAAAAACGAGCCTGACGCAATCGGCTGAAAAAGCGGTCCCGAAACCGATCGCTCCCAAGACCGTCGTGTCTCTAGGCGAAAAAATATTTACAGGAAACTGTGCCGCTTGTCATATCGGCGGCAACAATGTCATTCTGGCTGAAAAGAACCTCTCAAAAGCAGCGCTCGAACAGTACGCGATGAACTCAGTTGCGGCGATCAAAACTCAGGTTACAGGCGGTAAAAATGCGATGCCTGCTTTCGGAGAAAATCTCACCTCTGCCGAGATTGAAGCCGTTGCCCGCTACGTTATTACCCAGTCACAACTTGACTGGAGAGGCAGTTCCGTCGGGTTGCAGTAAGGAACTAATCGTCTGCGGCTTAAATAACCCAGCTATTCAACTCTTCTTCGTTGGGTTTGGGGCACGGCGAGCCATGCCCCTACGGATCTATCTTTCCAGAGAATGTAGGGGTTTGGCTCGCCGAACCCTAAACCCAACGAAGAAGCGATCTAATAGCGGCCATCATTTTGATTGTTTGCCATACTGGGCTTATCTATGCCGTGTAGTACTAGTCGTCTGCGTAAAAATAAAATAACCCAACTTCGTCGTCAGGGTATTTTATTTTCACGCAGACGACTAAGAGGATCTGAGGTTACTGAAAAAACCATTTTCGAGCTTGCTTCGGCAAGACGAGGTTTCGGGAGGTGTGAAAGTCTTCCTGAACCTTGTGAGTCAATCGTCTTGAAACCTGACGGACAATCTGTTTGAGCAGCTTCTCCCCGGTCCCATGGACTAGATTGCTGGGCAGCGCTTGGATAAATTTTGGAAACTGAATCGAAACCGTCAGATCAAGCTGCCACTGGACCCGAGTCAACCTTAACGGTGCGTCTGAGGTTTCAGCATCAATGCGATCGTGCTCGACTAGCTCCATCGCCGCTTTAAAATCGACGTCATAGCCTTGGGGTGCATCATTCTGCAACTCTATGGTCTCAATGCGATAAACTCCGGCATCTCCCGGCAGCAGGTTCAGACCAATCTTCGGCTCTAGTTCAAAGCCCATCGACCCAAAGCGTCCGACCACCAAGATGTAGCCCGTGCTTCCGATCGGCTCCACGGTCATCGGTTCCGCACATCGCCCAAACCACGTCGCATGATCATCTAGATACGCAGCCACCATCTCTGCGTCCGCATACATCTCCATGCAGTCAACAAACTGGCTTTTGAATTGGACAGGATCACTCACAGGGGCAATGCTCGCAGAGGGTGCATGGGAGGGTTGTTGGGCGGAGTTTGTGGGTTGCGCTTGCATGGGTGGATTCCTAATGAGTGCCTCTAAGAGTCGAACCATTGCATAAAACAACTTCACAGTATCCTTGCACGAGGCAATGATACAAAACAATGGACCAACAGCATAGTCTACGGAAATCTCACATTCGATGGTCGAAATCACCGAATTCAACCTTGCCATTGGCTAATGTATCCTGTAAATGACCGTATTGCTACAGGGAAAAAGGAATGAAAGCATTTGTTGCCGGAGCTACGGGCGAAACGGGTCGCCGCATTGTAACCCAACTGCTCGATCGAGGAATTGAGGTCCGAGCTTTTGTCCGGGATGTGGAGAAGGCTCGATCGATTTTCCCAGCAGGTGTAGAAATCATCGCTGGAGACGTGCTGCGTGTGGATACGTTAAAAGAAGCACTAGCGGGCTGCACGGTAGTCGTCTGCGCCACAGGTGCGCGTCCGAGCCTTGACCCCACTGGACCCTATCTAGTGGACTTTGAAGGGACGAAAAACTTGGTAAATGCCTCGAAGGCTGTGGGCGTTGAGCAGTTTGTGCTAGTCACATCGCTCTGCGTGTCCAAATTGCTTCATCCACTAAATGTGTTTTGGGGAATTTTAGTCTGGAAAAAATGGGCCGAAGAATATCTCCAGCGGAGTGGCCTAACCTATACCATTGTTCGTCCTGGGGGCCTGAAAAACGACGACAACGACGATCGCATTGTCATGCAGGGTTTAGATTCCCTCTTTGATGGCAGTATTCCCCGGACAAAAGTAGCTCAAGTCTGCGTTGAGGCGATCGGCAACGAGTCGTCTCGCAACAAAATCGTTGAAATTGTTGCTCGTCCGGATGCGCCTGAAAAAACTTTTGCTGAACTATTTGTGGCGGTTGCCTAAGCCAGCCGTTAGCTGAGCGCTACAACCGTTGGATAAGCTTTAGTAAGGCGATGGTGGGGACACCCGATCTACTTGCGGCCTAGATTTTGGACTGCGAGTAGACTGCCGACTAGGCCGATCGCACCGCCTAATCCCAACAAAATCAGCGGCAACCAAAATCCTTTCCCCGTATCAATCAGCAAGCCCTGCAATAAGTCTGTCTGACGCGCCGCAACTCGTCCCAGGGTTGCTAGCAGCGCCTCAATCAAGCCCCACGCCAACACCGCGCCCACCAAACCAAAGGTGATGCCCTGAAATAAAAACGGGAGATAAATGGTGCCGCGCGTGGCTCCCACAAGTCTCATCACCTCGACTTCCTGACGTCTTGCGGCAATCACGAGTCTTAAGGTAGTCGTAATCACGGCGATCGCGCTTATCGTAAGGAACCCAATCACGCCAAGACTCGCCGTCCTCAAATTTTCATTGAGATCGGTAATCTGTGCCACCGCTTCCCCCAAATACTGAACCGACTCAATGCCAGGAACAGCCTTCAGGGCTTCGGCTAGCTTAGGAACTGCGTTGGCACGGCTTGCTTGGACTCGTAATTCATCCACGAGCGGGTTGCCACCAAGCTGACTCTGGGCTGCTTTTGGGTCTTGGATGCCGAGTTCTTGGCCGAGCTTGGCCCAAGCTTCTTCTTTGGTCACCGTTTTGACCGTGGTGACATTGGGAAGGGCAGAGACTAAGGGCTGAATCTCTTTTGCGGTGATTCCGGTATTGAGATAGGCTGAAATTTCGAGCTGGTTGCCATAGCGATTAAAAAACTCGCTCAACTGCCAAGACCCCTGTAACCCCAGACCAAAGAGCAACAGCAACACCGTCACTGTACTGATCGCCGCGCCATTCATCCAGCCGCCTCGCCGAAGTCCTAGCATCGTTTCACGCAGGAGATATTCAACTCGGTAAAGCGATCGGGCCATAGCGCGCGGAGTCCTAAGCTGTTAGAAAATAATTCATTTATTATGGTGGATGATGAGCGTGATGACGCATCCCGTCGCTGATCACTCCCTCGAAACCCTTCCCGATGATCTCCCGTTCGATCGGTCTCATCTTTCGTTAGAATATTTAAATCACGTCAAGTCTTTACCTACACCTCTACAACCAATCTACTGGAACCCATTCAGTCGATTTTTTACCTAATCCGTCACTGGACCGAAAACGCACCCTGAATATCATGAGCACCACGATCGCTGTCGAAAAGAAAAAGCTGAAGAAGCCTCCCTTAGATGTGTACCAGCTTGGGGATAAGATGCTTCGTCAAACGGCCAAACGGGTCACCAAAATTGATGACGAACTGCGGGATCTCGTTCGGAAGATGCTCCAGACGATGTACAGCGAGGATGGCATTGGTCTCGCTGCACCTCAGGTCGGAATTCACAAGCAGATTCTGGTCATTGACATTGAGTTTGACAAGCCGGAGGTGGAGCCGTTGGTCTTGATTAATCCCACGGTGAAGAAACTGTGCGGCAAGCCTGTGGCGGATCAAGAGGGCTGTCTGAGTGTGCCTGGAGTCTTTATGGATGTGACCCGTCCGGATGAGATTGAAGTGACCTATAAGGACGAATTTGGTCGGCTCAAAACGCTAACGGCAGACGGGCTATTGTCACGGGTGATTCAGCATGAAATTGATCATTTGAACGGTGTGCTGTTTGTCGATCGCATTCCTAACCACCTCGCCTTGACCGAAGAACTCAAGAAGCAGGGCTTTTCGTTTAAGGCGATTAAGCCTGTCTAGAGGGTCGTAGCCTTCGTCGTTGTTCAAAATCATTCACCTTAAAAGTTATGATGACGCCTAAAAGTAGCGTATTTCTGGGTATTTCTTGTGTGGCGGCGATCGCGGGAGTGGGCTGCGTCTTCGAGATTACATCGGGATCTCCCGATTGGGGCAGTACTGCGACAACGTTGATTCTGGTTGCGAGCATTCCGCTGAGCATTTGGGCGTTCTTAACGGCGGTTAAGGATGCGAAGTCAAACCTCTAGTCATATTAGTATGAGTGAGTTTACCCCGATCGCCAGTCTGCGGCAGGTGTCTGAAGACGCCAGTCGTCGATCGGTCTATCCTCTGATTCCCTATCAAACGGTATCGATCGGGCGGGATCCGTTGTGCGAACTGTCTATTGATGCCATTCGGTACACGACAGTATCGAGACGCCATGCCGAAATCCGTCCGGTAACGACGGTGGATGAGGCCATGGGAGAACGGTGGTGGCTTTGTGATCTGAATAGTTCCAATGGCACGTTTATTAATCAACAGAAGTTAGTGGGTTGTCAGGTCTTACAACCGGGCGATCGGATTGTGTTGGGGCAGCAGGGACCGGAGTATGTCTTTGAATTATTACCCGGAGATGAACCCCGAGGCACCAAGCGAGATGGGGAGCCGTCAGCGATCTCTAATCAACGGGTTTCTCAGGATTCTGCAACGGAAGAAGGATCACGCTGGGGTCCGAATGGGCAAAGTCTTCTGGGGCAGACAACAGAGCCGAAGCGATCGATCGGAATAGACGATCGGGTAACGATGACGCAACTTTTCCCTATTTTTTCCACCGGGTTGGACATCACGCGGAAAGCCTACATTTTTCCGACGTTAGTGACTATTACGGCAGTGGTGGCAATGTTCCTAGTGGTGGGACAGCCGAATTTGTTCAATGGGATTTTGGCTGGATATCTGGGGTTGGCGGCGTACTATCGGGTCTACCAACTCTGCGGGAAATCGAAGGTGTGGTGGGTGCTGTTGGCCACGGGGCTAATGACGGTATTTTTGTTGCGTAGCCCGGTATTTTTGCTGTTTGTCAAGGTGTTTCGGGAGGTGTTGCCGGGAGCGATGCCGAAGGCGAATGAACCCATTAATGTGCTAAACATTTTTTTCGGTGCGGGGCTGATGGAAGAACTGATCAAGGCGTTGCCCCTATTTTTTATCTGCTTACTGGGCGTGGGCCGATCGAACCGATGGCGCGATCGCTATGGCATTCGGGAACCGTTGGATGGCATTTTGTTTGGCACGGCGTCGGCGATGGGCTTCACGCTCTTGGAGACCATGGGGCAATATGTTCCGGAGATTCAGAATATGGCCTTGCAAGCGGGAATTGGGGTGGCCGAGGCCCAGACTCAAGGGTTGCAGCTTTTGATTCCGAGGCTGCTGGGTTCGATTGCGGGGCACATGGCCTATAGCGGATATTTTGGCTATGCGATTGGACTTTGCGTATTGAAACCCGATCGCATTTGGTTGACGCTCCTCTCCGGCTATCTCACCGCTGCGACGTTGCATACCCTGTGGAATTCGGTCGGAGGCTTACCGATTGTGGGTCCGTTTGCCTTGGCGGCGATCGGGCTATTATCCTATGCGTTGTTAGCGGCGGCTATCTTGAAAGCGAGAACGTTGTCACCCAATCGCGATCGGAATTTCGCCACAAGGCTAGGGAATTTGTAATTGAAAGCAATTTGTAATTGAAGCCCATGAAAAAGCCCACAAATAGATTGCGGGCTGAGACAATAAACCTTAGGAATGATGTCAGCGACAATTTAGCCGTGAAGGTAGCAATACTTTAGCGGCGGCGTAGCTTACGCTTTGCGAGTCCAGCGATACCAATCAGACCCAATACTATAGACGGTTCAGGAACTTTCTGTTTTATGGGTTCAATGCCTTGCAGTGAAATCACGTAGTTCCCCGTGTGGGAAAGCTTATCGCCTCTTTCAACTAAGCCAGATTGGGTTGCAAAAAAGCTATATCCATAGTCGGTCTTGCCTTCATAAGTCGTCTTGACCACTTCGCTTGCTTGGATGACCTTGCTGCTAAGTTGAGTCTTCAAGCTTGCCATCATGGATTTTTGGCTGGCGCTAAGTGGGGTCGTGGAAACGTACTGATCGATCGATTTCGTGAACAGTGATGACGCGTTGTAGTGACCTGCAAGACCCATGTTGATGACGTTGTTTGCGTCTTGGCTAACATAGGAAATGTTAGGATCGCTGAAGCGTTGGAAGCCGCCGTTGTTTTTGAACACGTTGAAGAGGGTTGTGCTGGTGGAGGTTCCTACCATGGTGCTGAACCCGTTGGCCGTGAGGGCGCTGTTAAACCAGTGCTGACCGAACGTCGTGCCTCTATAGCTGCTGGACCAGTCCGAAGCCGTCAAGCTGCTAATGGAAATCGCGCGGCCACCGATCGTTCCATTCAAGGTCGTGTTTTTCGTGAAGTCGAAGCCTGCTTTTTCGCTGCTGGCGGCGAGTTCAACGTTTCCGGTTGGGTTCGCCGCAGTCCCGCTGAGAATCGTTTGAAGATTCGCATTGGGATTGAGGAAGGTGTTGGTGGTGTTGGAGTCGTAGAGAAGATAGTCGGTTGCTGCGGTGCCGCCTATGGTTGCGTTTTTGAGGCTGTTGGCTTGGGCGGGTGCGATGGCGATAGTGCTCGACACGAGAAGACTTGCAGCAATGAGAAGCTTGGAGTTAAACCGGGTAGAACGATTGAGATGTGGCATGGCAGTTATGACGTTCCTAAGTAATGGCAAAGCGTTGGCGTCGTAGTTTTATGTTCCAACTCTCCTTATAGTGGTCGCACTGCCGCCTTAATCACCACACGGAAGGTACGCAAACTCCAATGAAGAGTGGGCGAAGGAACTCCCTTGTGGGGTTAAGGAGAGATAAAGAGTCAATTCAACATCCCGATCGCGCGTCCTAAGGTTTTGTGTGCAGGTTTTGTGTTTAGATCAAAACTCCTGATCTAAACACAATTTGGGTTAAACACGATCTATGGCATTTTCTTCAGTAACTCGGGCATTAGGTCGGCTACCGCTGACGGGCGAATTGCTGACCAAACTGGGCCAAAAAAAATCGCTGACCCTTTCAGGTCTATCCCGGTTACCCAAGGGCATTGTCGCTTCAACCCTTGCCCAGAGCGCCGATAGACCTCTGCTTGTCGTCACAGCAACTTTGGAAGAGGCAGGACGCTGGACCGCCCAGCTCGAAGCCATGGGTTGGCAGACTGTCCATTTTTACCCGACGTCAGAGTCGTCGCCTTACGAACCCTACGATCCGGAATCTGAAATGGTTTGGGGACAACTGCAAGTGTTAGCCGATCTCGTCCGATCGACCTTGCCCTTATCCAGCGAAACCTCTGAATTGCCATCGGAATTATCGGCTAATCGATCACTGGCGATCGTCACCACCGAACGCGCACTCCAGCCCCATCTGCCTCCCCGTGATGCCCTTGCCCCGTACTGCACGGCTCTCCAAAAAGGCGCAGAAATCAACACGGCCACCCTAGCGCTCCAACTCGCCAAACTCGGCTACGAAAAAGTCACCTTAGTTGAAAGCGAAGGACAATGGAGTCAGCGCGGGGATATTATCGATGTGTTTCCGGTGTCATCAGAACTACCTGTTCGATTGGATTTATTTGGAGACGAGTTGGAACAAATTCGTGAGTTTGATCCGGGGACGCAACGATCGCTCGATCGGTTGACCAGTTTGGTCCTGACGCCCACGAGTTTTAACCCCGTTATTCAAGCGGCCTTAACGGGCGAAAAAGAAACTCAGTTTCAGCAGGCTCTTAGCGAAGAAGAGCTGGAGAAAATTGCGACGGTCGCGCAGCTCTCAGGCTTACGCCGATTTCTTGCACTCGCGTTTGACAACCCGGCTTGTATTCTCGATTATCTGCCCGAAAATACGATCGTTGCGATCGATGAGATTATCCTGGCGCGTGCCCACAGCGATCGCTGGCATGAACACGTCGAAGAACATTGGGCAGAATGCGATCGGTTACATTTTATGAAACCGCTGCACCAACGCTCTGAGGTTTCTCTTGCTCACGCCGCCACCTTCGATTGTTTGTACCTGAGTGAAATGGTGGACTCATCGGACGGATTGAATCTTGCGAGTCGTCCGGTCCCATCCGTTCCGCACCAATTTGGACGGCTAGCGGAAATCCTGAGAGAAGAGCGCAAGAAAGGGTTCAGCACTTGGCTCATATCAGCCCAACCCTCTCGATCGACCGCGTTGTTGCAGGAACATGATTGTCCGGCCCAGTTCATCCCCAATGTCAAAGACTATCCGGCGATCGATAAGCTTCTGTCTACTCGCACTGCGGTGGGATTGAAGTATTCGGGATTGGCCGAACTCGAAGGATTCATTTTGCCGACCTTTCGGGCGGTCGTGGTTACCGATCGAGAATTCTTCGGGCAGCATACGCTAACAACGCCCACCTACGTTCGCAAACGCCGCCGCGCCGCGTCCAAGCAGGTCGATCCCAACAAGCTTCAACCCAACGATTATGTCGTTCATAAAACCCACGGCATTGGGCAATTTATTAAGCTCGAAAGTTTGATGCTGAATGATCAAATTCGCGAATATTTGGTTTTGAAATATGCAGATGGGACGCTGCGAGTTGCGGCGGATCAAGTTGGCGCGCTGTCTCGGTTTCGGGCCGTGGGGGAGAAGAAACCTGACCTGAATCGAATGTCGAGTAAGGCTTGGGCTGCGACTAAGATCAAAGTCAAAAAAGCGATCAAAAAAGTGGCGTTTGACTTGCTGAAGCTCTACGCCAATCGCGCTCAGCAAGAAGGATTTAGCTATCCCTCAGATACGCCGTGGCAGCAGGAAATGGAGGAGTCATTCCCCTACCAGCCCACGCCCGATCAGCTTAAGGCGACGCAAGATGTGAAGCTCGATATGGAGAGCGATCGACCGATGGATCGGCTAGTGTGCGGCGACGTCGGCTTCGGCAAAACAGAGGTCGCCATTCGTGCCATTTTCAAAGCCGTTACAGCAGGGAAACAAGTCGCTCTTCTGGCCCCAACGACCATTCTCACCCAACAGCATTACCATACGCTTAAAGAACGGTTTGCGCCCTATCCGGTGAACATTGGATTGCTAAACCGATTCAAAACGCCGTCTGAGAGGAAAGACATTGTGCAACGCCTTGCGACCGCAGAAATGGATATTGTGGTGGGAACGCATCAGCTTCTCGGAAAAGGCGTCGCGTTTAAGGATTTGGGATTGCTGGTGATCGACGAAGAACAACGCTTCGGGGTGAACCAAAAAGAAAAAATAAAATCCATGCGATCGCAAATTGATGTCCTCACCTTAAGCGCTACTCCGATTCCTAGAACGCTTTATATGTCGCTATCTGGCGTGCGTGAGATGAGTCTGATTACGACCCCACCACCCTCCCGCCGCCCGATCAAAACTCACCTGTCCCCGTACGATCTTGAAGTGATTCGTGCGGCCTTGAGACAGGAACTCGATCGGGGTGGTCAGATTTTTTACGTAGTGCCACGGGTTGAAGGCATTGAAGAAATTAGCGCTCGGCTGCGAGAGATGGTCCCGAGTGCGCGGATTGCGGTGGCCCATGGACAAATGCAGGATTCGGAACTGGAATCGACGATGTTGGCCTTTAGTCAAGCGGAAGCGGATATTCTCGTCTGTACTACCATCATTGAATCGGGGTTAGACATTCCGCGTGTGAATACCATTGTGATTGAAGATGCACAGCTCTTCGGATTATCGCAGTTGTATCAACTTCGGGGTCGGGTCGGTCGATCGGGCATTCAGGCCCACGCATGGCTTTTTTATCCCAAACAAAAGGAGCTATCCGAAGCCGCCCGCTCTCGTCTCAAAGCGCTTCAAGAATTCACGCAATTAGGTTCTGGCTATCAGCTTGCTATGCGAGATATGGAAATTCGCGGGGTAGGTAGTTTGCTTGGAGCTGAGCAGTCTGGGCAAATGGAAGCGATCGGATTTGACCTTTACATGGAGATGCTGGACGACGAGATTAAAGAAATTCGAGGACAGGCCATTCCACAGGTGGATGATACTCAAATTGACTTGAATCTTACGGCCTTTATTCCTGCTGACTTCATCACTGATCCCGATCAAAAAATGTCGGCGTATCGAAGCGTTGCGGCGGTGAGTAGTAAGAAAGAATTGTTGGGAATTGCGGCAGACTGGACCGATCGTTATGGTCCAATTCCCCCCGCAGCGGCGCAACTATTGCGGGTCATGGAACTGAAACAAATTGCAAAAGGACTAGGCTTTTCACGAATCAAACCCGAACGCCAACAGCACATTATTTTAGAAACGCCCATGGAAGAACCCGCCTGGAAACTGCTCAAAGACAACCTTCCCAGCCACATACAAGCGCGGTTTGTATACCAAGCAGGACGCGTCACTGTTCGAGGGCTAGGAGTGATGAAACCGGAACAGCAGCTTGAAAGTCTGACGGATTGGCTAGGGAAAATGCAGGGCGCGATCGAGATCGAGAACCCTGAGTTAGCCCCAGAAGTCGTTCATGAATAAGATGCTCAATGATGTTGGTGAAGCCTGCCGTAGGGCTAGAGCTGTTCCGGGGGGCGGATCGCCAGGATCTCATCAATCAAATCGGATGCTCCTCAACTGATTACAAAACTGTCGATCGTTTGTAGTATAGATTTTACAAATCCGATCGATCACCCCAATCAATCCGGTAAAAACTCAACGCTGAGGATTTCTTCGATCGCATACTCACAAACTTCAGGGAAAATAACGATCGCCAGTCCAGTCTCCGCCTCAGCTTGTAACCGAGCATCCTGATAGCATTCGTCCATAGACTCTTCTAAAGACGATCGTAAACTTGGACTCGCTTGTAACAGTTTCCGAATTCGGGTGCGCTGCTCAACTAATGTACCGCGCCAGCTTCCGGATCGCATTCCCGGTTGAAACTGCCACTTAAACAAATGCATGAGAAGTACCGTCAATCGACTTTCTAAAGCATGACGATCGCTCCGTCCCAAACTCTCCACCTCATCCAATAAATTTTCTAAATTCAGCGCATCAAAATTTCTTGATCGCAACGCTTCGGCCATGCGCTGTGTCCATAGGTAGAAGTCTTCTTCGTACAAATCAGGGCGATCGAGCGGCTCCTTGGGTGACGACTTGGCTCTTAGATTGTCTACCATGGTGATGCGAGGTTAGGGTGGGTTTTATGGTTTCCCATTGTAAATCTAGACGGGGACGCTGAGGGATTTAGCGAGTCAAATTTAAGGCTCAGGTGCTAGGCAGGTTCAGCCGCAAACGATATCATTGAAGACAATGATCGTTTTTGGTGAGTGAGTCAATCCGATGAGCAATGTACAAGAAATTGAACGTGCAGTAAGTCAGCTATCTTCAGCAGACCTCACTGCTTTTCGAGTATGGTTTTCAGAATTTGATACCGAAGTCTGGGATCGTCAGTTTGAAGAGAATGTTGCCGCAGGTCGGCTGAACAGTTTGGCTGAACGAGCACTGCAACATCTTAATGCAGGACGTTGCACTTATGCTGAGTCCGATCGGCTGTTGCGGGGATAACTGCCACCGTTAGCATAACTGTTGATTGACGCGGATTATTGGATTATAATTTTATGACAACTTAGTTAGATATATTTAGTTCATCTTATTCTTGGTTCTTGGAAATACACACATGCCACAATTTCAGATTATCGTTGTAGCGACTGCTTGTGTAGCTCTTCTCACAAATTGGTTGGTTTTCAGTGGAGCTACCTTCAGTATTGGAATGGCACCTATTCTAGCCATTGGATTTCTTGCATCGTCAATAGGCGTGGTTTTTTGGACTTTCTTTACCCCAAGCGGCAAGTCATATGCACTTGAGTACAATAAGATACAAGAGCAGAAGGCAGCAATGGAGCGAGAAGAGATTAAACAGACAAAAATAGTCTTTAATAAAGACATGGAATTTATTAGACAGAACAAAACTTCAGCTCAACAAGATCCTTTATTGCAGTCAAGAATTGTACTTACCTTAAAGAAGCAGATTGTTGATGCTATGGGAATTAAGAAATCATTCTTAGAGACGTTTACTGTTCAAGAGAAAAGCTCCTCACTTCAATTTTTAATATCTATATTCCCTGAAAATCAAGAACTTCAAGACATCGCGATTCAGGAAGTGTTTAATAAAGATATTAGCTTCATTAGACAGAACAGGGACGAGGCACAGAGAGATCAAAAGCTAGAATTAAGAATAATTTCTAATTTAGAAAAAGATGCTATTAGCATCCTAGGGCAGAGAACTACTTTCTTCAAC
Organism: Synechococcales cyanobacterium; assembly: GCA_043764895.1. Taxonomy (GTDB): domain Bacteria; phylum Cyanobacteriota; class Cyanobacteriia; order Leptolyngbyales; family Leptolyngbyaceae; genus JAAFJU01. The sequence goes on from JAYUJY010000009.1 coordinate 30,690, forward strand.
ACATTGAGCAAGCAAGACAAGCGTTCCACACTTCAGACCTTATTATCAACGTTTGCAAATAATTCTAAACTTCAGGAGTTCGCTTTTAGTCAAATACAGCAAGGGTGGCTACCTTCTGATCAAGCATACGCGCTAGCCTTACAAGTTTTAGCGGAGAATCCAGATCAACCCAAGGCAAAGCAACTAGTTCTTCAAGTTGGACGGTATCATTTCGGAAAGCTGAGGAAGGGTAAAGTGACGATTTATGATGAACAAGCTATTCAGAATGACATCCAAGTACGTTTGAAGTAGAAGTGAAAGATGTAGGACTCAATTTGAGAAGGTTATTTAGGCTTTCGCAGAATTCTCAATACTTTTTAATTTAAGCTGAATAGTTTAAGTAACAAAAGACTACGTACTATTCAAAGATCGGTTGACTTATAGAATGATGCCTTCTCTACGAATATTCTCAAGGAGGGGCGTCGATCGCGTCTGGTAATCAATCTCAGAAATGGGAGTGACTGAGATTAGTTCGTCATATTTTAGATTGAGGTCGGTTTTGAGTGCGCTGATTCGGAGGATTTCATCACCGGGAGAGATGGGATCTTGAAGAACGATGAGGATGTCAATGTCAGAGTCTTCAGTTGCGTCGCATCGGGCATGGGAACCGAAGAGAATCAGGTTAGTGAGCCGATCGGGAAATTGAAAAGCGGTACGCAGGCGATTAGTATAGAAAAATCCCTTGAATTCGATTCAAACCCCTTATAATAGACGTATGGCAATCTAAATACGTAGGAGACAAAGCCATGGAATCAACGATCGATATTGCGGGTCTCAAAGGCTTGATTCGAGAAACGATGCGGGAAGTACTGCAAGAGGAACGCGCGCTCCTATTTAAAATGTTGATGCCTTATGTCAGTGATGAAGAACAGGCCGAGATCGATGCTCAGTTTGGTACTCCTTTGGAAGATGACCAAGAAGAATGGATTGATGTGACGGAGTGGGTTAAATATGGTGGTCAGATTCCGGAAACAGGCATTGAAATCTCTACAAAAATCTGATGGTGAAATTTCTGCGGAAGTCCGAGAGAAACTCGGTCAAATTGATAATTTTTTCACGGAACTATCCATTCTGCCCTTTTCAGAGTTTGATTTGAAGAAGATGAAAGGTGAATGGGCAGGATTTTACAGACTGAGGGTTGGTTCTATACGAATCATTCTCAAAATTGATGAAAAATCCAAAATAATTGATGTCTATAGAATCGGTAGTCGAGGTGACGTCTACAAGTAAGTTACCCTGATGGAACGGTTCACAAAAGGGTTCATTCTCTGTGACTGTTTTAGAGGATAGGCGTCAATCGCAAGTAGAGTATTTTCTAATTAGTTCGGTAAAAACTCAACGCTGAGAATTTCGTCGATCGTATACTCACAAACTTCAGGGAAGATAACGATCGCTAACCCAGTCTCCGCCTCAGCTTGTAATCGAGCATCCTGATAGCATTCGTCCATAGACTCTTCTAAAAACGATCGTAAACTTGGACTTGCTTTTAACAGTTTCCGAATTCGGGTACGCTGTTCAATTAACGTGCCACGCCAGTTTCCCGATCGCATTCCCGGTTGAAACTGCCACTTAAGCAAATGCATGAGAAGCACCGTCAATCGACTTTCTAAAGCATGACGATCGCTGCGTCCCAAACTCTCCACCTCATCCAATAAATTCTCGACATCCAGCGCATCAAAATTTCTCGATCGCAACGCTTCGGCCATACGCTGTGTCCATAGGTAGAAATCTTCTTCGTATAGATTAGAGCGATCGGGAGAGGGTTTTGTCAGGACGCTTTGCTTAAGCACGATCGATTTCTCCAAGCGAAATGAGATGTTTCTACTGTAGCACTCGCTCTTCCTCAGATCTCCAATTGCATAAGCGATCGATCGGCGAAGGTATCTCCCCTCAGATTAACCTAAAGATTCACTTAAAGATTCACTTAAAGATTGACTTGAGGACTTGCTAATGTTGGCTCAACTCCGTTGGAAACTGATTGGATTGACTTATCTTGCAGTATTTTCGTTGATATTGGTATTGGCTTATCAAGGTGCATTACCGCCTATTTTGACTCAAAACGATAAGCTGGCTCATATTGTTCTGTACGGGATTGCAACGTTTGTCGGCCATCAGGCTCTTCGCGGTCGATCGCTTTACCGTCGAATTCCATTGTTTCCTGCTGTATTCACGATCTTTACCGTCCTTGAAGAGATAGCCCAATCTTGGTCTCCTAATCGGACTTTTGACTTAGGAGACTTGGTTGCGAGTTTTGTCGGTATTTTTATGGGTTGGTGGTGTGCTCGATCGGTGCCGAACAAAATATCTAAGAAATGAGAGTGCTGATTAATCGCCCAAATTAGACAGCGAAAACTTAGACGGCGGTTCTTTCACGCGGGCGATCGTGTTGAGCTTGTTCATGAACTCAAGACCTAACTGCATAAATGCCTTCCCACCCGCACAGCCTGGATTTGTAAGGACGACAGGTTGATAAGTATCAACTGCCCTAGAAATATTGACATCCATTGGGATTTTGATCTTGAATAGTTTGGTTTCGCTAAAATCATCATTGAGCCGTTTCATCACTTGGTTGTAATAGCGTCCCGTTAAGAAATTACCCGATAACGAAAAGACAATGCCCAGCATTTCAGTACTGATATTAGGATCATCCTTGTGGGTTTCCAGCAGTCGCGCAATGCGTCGTTCAAGAAGCTGAATCCCAATAAGCGACAAGGGTTCCGGACGCGCAGGAATCAAGTAAAAATTACTGGCAAGCAGCGCACTCCGCGTTACCAAGTTATAACCGGGCGCACAGTCAAGAATAATAACGTCATAATCCTGGGCGATCGGTAGCAACACATCCCGCATCAAGTTCACCTCAAACTCGTTCCACACCTTCTCAAACTCATCTGTGCGGCCTTGCTGGACGGACCTGCGATGCAGCAGTTCAGAGACAAGATACTCATCGTACAGATCAATATCGCCGGGGAGCAGGCTGAGATTCGGGACATTGCAAACGTAGCCTTTGATGCACTCGCGGGTGAGGTCGGGCAGTTTCTTGTTGCCGCGAACCGCTTCATGGATTAAGTTGCGCAACGTGCGTTTATTGCTGCGGAGGGTCGCAAACTCGCCCGGTGGCATGAGGCTGAGGGTCGCGCTGATTTGGGTGTCGAGATCGACGATCAGGACGCGCTTATTTTGATATTTTGCAAGGCAAGTCGCCAAGTTGACGGTCAGCGTGGTTTTCCCAACGCCGCCTTTCATATTGGTTGTCGCAATGATGTGTGCCATGCTAACCTAAGCTCCCAAAACTGAAATCCAAGCCTTTTGAGATAAGATCTCGGAGTTAATATACATTACCTCAGACCGATCGCATCCAAATTCTTTATATCCCCTCGCAACCCCCCAAAGCCCTCCCGCATGACCCCATCCCCCTTCAGCAGCGAAAAACTCCTCTTTACCCCCGCCACCCCCGACCCGAACGCGATCGATCTAGTCTTTGCCTTCCCCAACGACTACAACGTCGGCATCACCAGCCTAGGCTACCAAGTCGTGTGGGCGACCTTTGCCGTGCGATCGGATGTGTCGGTGTCCCGGTTGTTCATGGACGTGAGCGACCCGCTGCCGAGCCAACCGGAGCTTTTGGGGTTCTCGGTATCGTGGGAGTTGGACTATGTGAATATTTTGGGGACGCTGGAAAAGCTGGCGATTCCGATTTGGGCACGCGATCGTAAAAAGTCTCACCCAATTTTGTTCGGGGGCGGTCCGGTGCTGACGGCCAATCCTGAACCTTTTGCAGAATTTTTTGATGTGATTTTGCTCGGGGACGGCGAGATTTTGCTCGGAGCGTTCATCGACGCCTATCAGCAGGTTCGAGGAGCCGATCGCCTGACCCAATTGCGACATCTCGCACAAGTCCCTGGACTCTACGTCCCGAGCCTTTACCAGGTCGAATACACCGCCCCTGATGGTCCGATCGCAGCTATTACACCCGTTGAATCAGGCATTCCCGCCCGTATCGAAAAGCAGACCTATCGAGGCAATCAGCTTTCCATGTCCACGGTGGTTACAGAAAAATCGGTGTGGGAAAATATTTTCATGGTGGAAGTGGTGCGAAGCTGCCCTGAAATGTGTCGGTTTTGTATGGCGAGCTATTTGACCTTGCCCTTCCGCACCGCCGACTTGGAAACCTCGCTAATTCCGGCCATAGAGACGGGTTTAAAAGTGACCGATCGACTAGGTTTGCTTGGCGCATCTGTCACGCAGCACCCTGAGTTTGATGCACTTCTCGACTACATTAACCGCCCTGAATATGACGACGTTCGCGTCACTGTGGCCTCGGTTCGCACCAATACCATCACCGAAAAATTTGCCCAAACTCTAGTGAATCACGCGACCAAATCGGTGACGATCGCCGTTGAAAGTGGCAGCGATCGAATTCGGCAAGTCATTAACAAAAAACTAGAAAACACTGAAATCACAGACGCAGCCATTCGAGCTAAATCTGGCGGATTGTCGGGATTAAAACTCTATGGCATGGTCGGTCTTCCGACAGAAGAAATGGAAGATGTCGAGATGACCGTTGCGATGCTAAAACAGCTAAAAAAAGCAGCACCGGGATTGCGACTCACCTGGGGATGTAGTACCTTTGTCCCGAAAGCTCACACGCCCTTCCAATGGTTTGGCATTAACAAGCAAGGCGAAAAACGACTCCAGTTTTTACAAAAGCAACTCCGCCCCCAAGGCATTGAGTTTCGCCCTGAAAGCTTCAACTGGTCAATTATTCAAACGTTGCTATCACGGGGCGATCGGCGTCTTGCGCCACTGCTGGAACTAGTGAGACATTACGGCGATACCTTAGGCAGCTATCGTAGAGCTTTTAAAGAGATGAAAGGACAACTGCCTACTCTAGATTTCTACGTCTACGACACCTGGGAACTCGATCGCGTGTTGCCCTGGAGCCACATTCAAGGCCCATTACCTGTGGAAACCTTGAAAAAACATCTAGCCCAATCGATCGTGAGCGAAGGGTAAATCTTAAGAGGTTTGAAATAGGTCACACCTGCGAGACCATTTCTGTTTACAATAAGTAACTATCCTTTTAAGCACTGGGTCCAGCAATGGCGCGTCGCTATCACATCACAACCTTCGGCTGCCAAATGAATAAGGCAGACTCTGAGCGCATGGCAGGCGTTCTGGAGACGATGGGGTATGAGTTTGAGGAGGAGCCGGACCGGGCGGATTTGATTGTGTACAACACCTGCACAATTCGCGATAATGCTGAGCAAAAGGTCTATTCGCATCTCGGGAAGCAGGCCATTCGGAAGCGATCGACCCCTGATTTGACCCTGATTGTCGCGGGGTGTCTTGCTCAACAAGAAGGCGAACAGCTTTTGCGTCGGGTGCCCGAGCTGGATGTGGTCATGGGTCCGCAGTATGCCAACCAATTGGATAGTCTGCTAGCGCAGGTGATGAACGGGGCGCAGGTGGTGGCGACGGACCCGGTTTATATCATGGAAGATATCACCAAGCCTCGTCGGGATAGCACGGTGACGGCTTGGGTCAATGTGATTTATGGCTGCAATGAACGTTGTACTTACTGTGTGGTTCCGGGGGTGCGGGGCGTGGAGCAATCGCGGACGCCAGATGCCATCAAAGCCGAAATGATCGAGCTGGCAAAACAGGGCTACAAAGAAATCACGCTGCTGGGCCAAAACATTGACGCTTACGGGCGAGATTTGCCGGGGAGTAAGCCCGATGGTCAGCATTTGCATACGCTAACGGATTTGTTGTATTTCGTTCATGACGTAGAGGGAATCGATCGTATTCGGTTCTCAACGAGTCATCCACGGTATTTCACCGAGCGTCTCATTAAAGCTTGCGCAGAGTTGCCGAAAGTGTGTGAGCATTTTCACATTCCATTCCAGTCTGGCGATAACGATTTACTCAAAGCCATGGCACGAGGCTATACCCACGAGAAGTACCGTCGCATTGTCGAAACCATTCGCACTCACATGCCCGATGCCTCCATTAGTGCCGATGCGATCGTGGCTTTCCCTGGCGAGACTGAAGAACAATTCCAGCGAACCCTAACGTTGGTGGAAGACATCGGATTTGATCTGGTGAACACGGCAGCTTATTCGCCCCGGCCCGGAACCCCAGCAGCACTCTGGGATAATCAGCTCAGTGAAGACGTGAAAATCGATCGTCTCCAACGACTGAACCGACTCGTCACAAGCACCGCCATCGATCGATCGCAGCGGTATCTAGGCCGCACTGAGCAGGTGTTAGTCGAGCAGCAAAATACGAAATATCCGAATCAAGTGATCGGACGCACTCAAGGTAATCGGTTGACGTTTCTAGAGGGGACCATTGAGGAATTGAAGGGCAAGATTGTCCCGGTAAAAATCACGGAAGTGCGCGCCTTTAGTTTGACGGGTGAGCGGGTGTGATGGGGGACTTGATGGAGGGCGTGGTCAAGAATAGGCGATCGCAATGGGCGTGGAAGTTTTGGTGGACGTTGCCGATTTATCCCTTCGGTCAACGGCGCACGCTGAAGACGACGATCGTTGAAAATCAGATCTGGACCTTTGAACAACTCCAAGGCGTATTCTATGTGGTGACGCCGATTCGGATGACAGTGGTGCGGCTGGCGGCTGGCGGTTTGCTCGTGTATGCGCCGATCGCCCCGACACCTGAGTGCATCACTTGGATGAATGAGTTGGTGAATGAATATGGGGATGTGAAATACATCATTCTGCCGACCGTTTCGGGATTGGAACATAAAGTCTTTGTGGGACCATTCGCAAGGCAGTTTAAAACCGCTACGGTATACGTGATGCCGCATCAGTGGAGCTATCCGGTGCAGTTGCCACTGTCGTGGCTCGGATTGCCCATCGGACGAACTCAAGTCCTGCCCGATCGATCGTCTGATACGCCCTTTGGAGACGAGTTCGACTATGCGATGCTAGGGCCGATCGCGCTGGGCGTTGGACCCTTTGCCGAAGTTGCATTTTATCATCGGGCTTCGCGATCGGTGCTCATTACCGATGCTGTTTTATCGGTCTCTGAAACGCCACCTGCTATGGTGAACCTTGAGCCGATGGCGTTGTTGTATCACGCTAGAGAGAATGCAGCCAATGTCGTGAAAGACACGCCTGAAAATCGCATTAAAGGCTGGAAACGGATTGCTTTATTTTCATTTTATTTTCGTCCGAGTGCGCTAGAGATCATGGACTTCGGACCTGCATGGCGGGAAGCTCGGGAGGCTGGAAAGTCTGCGCCTAAGGCTTACTTTGGACTCTATCCCTTCTGCTGGAAAAACGACTGGGAACGATCGTTCGATGCGCTTTCAGGCGGGGGACGATTGTTTGTTGCTCCGATTTTGCAGCAGTTAATTCTGAACCGCGATCCGAAGGGAGTTTTGGACTGGGCCGATCGAGTGGCGGAGTGGGACTTCGATCGGTTGATTCCCTGCCATCTGGAGTCTCCGGTGATGACCAATGCGATCGCCTTTCGTCAAGCGTTTGCCTTTTTAGAACGCGAACCGGACGTAGGCCATACACCGCTGCCGCCGGACGATTTTGAACTATTGCGAGATATTGAAACGCAATTGGTTAGCCGAAAAATAACGCCCCCTGCGACGATGATTTAGAACTGGGCGTGAAGTAGGAGGGGCGATCGATCAGGTTTTGGATTTTACATCCTTGACAACTCTCAAAATGAGAGCAATACTATAAAGGAGTTAGAGTGTTATTCATATTTTTGCTTTATGAATACTGAAGTTTCGAGTGAGATTGAGTATGCGTTTGATTTCGATCGGAAGACTCCGCGCTGATGCTGCAAATTTTCCGGATGTCAATCGCCCAATTAACGACTGGTATAAAGTTGTTAGGAAATCTGAATGGCAGAACTTGGAGGAGGTTCGCGCGATTTATCGAGATGCCGAATCTGTTGGCAAGCTGACCGTTTTTAATATTAAGGGAAATGATTATCGACTGATCGTTGGGATAAATTATAAGAAAGGCACAATTTATTATAAATATTTTCTAACTCATGCAGAATACGATAAAGATAGGTGGAAAAATAATGCTTACTTTTAATCCTACAACTTACATTAATCTACTTATGGGTGCAGTTCCTAAAGTGATTGAGACTGAGGAGGAATACGATCGAATGCTTCAACAGGTTGAAAAGCTTCATTTCAAAGAAGAACTTAGTCCTGAAGAAGACAAGTTGTATGACCTGCTCGTTGCACTAATTGAAACCTATGAAGAGCGCCAATTTCCGATGCAAGAATCGCTTCCCCATGAAATCCTTCAGCACATCATGGAACATAGTGGGACTCGACAGGTTGATTTGGTTGGGCTGCTGGGGTCTAGTGGCGTTGTGTCTGAAATCGTGAATGGGAAACGTGCCATGAGTAAAGCTCAGGCAAAAGCGCTAGGCGATCGATTTAAGGTTTCGCCGAGTTTGTTTATTTAAAACAGGAAGTCAACATGCAAATCACCATAGATCTCCCCCAAGATCTCGAACAAGACCTCATATATCAATCTCTCCAAACGAATGTTCCACTTCAGACTCTAATTATTCAATCATTACGTCAATTGACTCGACCCGTACCGACCAAGGATGCTGAATGGCCAGAAGAAATTATGTCCTATACTGGAGTTCCTGATTTTCCAGCCTTCGAGTCTTATCGCGATGAACTTCTATCCTGCCGTGAACCGGAATTACTCTAAGCCGCTCAGATCCGCGCCATTCTCCGATCGCAAGGACAGCCGATTGGTCCTTACGATGTCCTGATTGCTGCAACCGCTCTTCAGCATCAGCTCATCATGGTGACTGCGAATCAACGGGAGTTCGATCGAGTTCCTGGGCTGAGAACTGAAAACTGGCGAAATTCTTAGTCTATTTATTTTCGATCGCCCATTTCAATGCGCTAGTTTCATCCTGCTTCGTTCTAAGCAAAACTATTTTCATCTTGCTCTTTCGAGGTTCGCACCCTAAACTATTATGTTCCGTTAGCAATCTTTTATAGTGAGACAGTTATGGGGACGTTGAAGGGGCGGGATGTGTTGAGTTTGGCGGATTTGAGTGAGAGTGAGGTGCAGCAAATCTTAGATTGGGCGATCGCGATGAAGAAAGGCGATTTGAATCCTCGCTTCCAAGGCAAAATTCCCACCCTCGGATTGCTCTTCCACAAAGCCTCAACCCGAACCCGCGTCAGTTTCTCGACGGCGATGTTTCAGTTGGGCGGTCAGGTGCTTGATCTGAACATTAATGTGATGCAAATTGGGCGCGGGGAACCGATCGAAGATACGGCCCGAGTCCTCGATCGCTATCTCGACGCTCTGGCCATTCGGACCTTTGCGCAGGCGGACATTGAAGTCTTTGCTAAGTATGCCAAGATGCCGATTATTAATGCATTGACGGACCTAGAGCATCCTTGTCAGGTGTTGGCGGATTTGCAGACGGTGCAGGAAAACTTTGGGTCTTGCGCAGGGCTGACGTTTACCTACGTGGGCGATGGGAATAACATGGCGCACTCGATTTTGCTAGGGTGTGCGCTGGTCGGAATGAATGTCCGGATTGCGGCTCCTGTGGGTTATCAGCCGGATCAGGCGGTGGTGGATCAGGCGAAAGCGATCGCGGCAGGGAAGAGTGAGATTGTGATTACGGCTGACCCTAAAGCGGCGGTCGATGGTGCAAACGTGGTGTACACCGATGTGTGGGCAAGCATGGGCCAAGAAGGCGAGTCGGATAAACGAATTCCGATTTTCATGCCCTATCAAGTCAATGATGAACTGATGGCTGTAGCAGCGGAGGATGCGATCGTATTGCATTGTCTCCCGGCCCATCGAGGTGAGGAGATTTCGGCGTCGGTGATGGAGGGATCAGGGTCGCGCATTTGGGATCAGGCGGAGAACCGAATGCACGCGCAGAAGGCATTGTTGGCAGCGATATTTGGGTTGGTGTCATAGTCTTAGCAGACCCTCATCTCTCGATCGTCTGGGATGGAGGTTTGCTGCGTGAGACGAAGGTTGTCTACGATCGGTTAAGCTGACAAGGCAGTTATTGCGCCTTTAGGTTTGTCTATGCAGAAGCTGACATTTTCAACGGTGACGTTAGAGCGTCTGCGGCAGGTTGTGAATCTTCAAGAACGGGATGTGTCGGAGATTTGGTTAGCGAGTGCCGAGATTCAATTAGGCGATCGTGAACGGCTTCAGTTGGAGATTATTCATTCCTATTTGATTCATGAAAAGTTGCATTTACTCAATGAGGCTACCCTATGGGCTAGAGCGATTTATCCATTGCTATTAATTGCGGAGAAGACAGGGATTCGAGCTTGGTCTGAGGTGCCGCTTTCTGCAATGTATAGTCAGTTTGAAGTCGATGGCATTGCAGATGGAGTGATGGGGTACAGTGTTGCGGGACGGCTGGAGATGCCTTACCTTGTGGTCGTAGAAACAAAACGCGGCATCGAGAATCAAAATCCGATCTTTCAATTGTATGCCCAGCTTTTGGCAGCGGCAAGATTGAACTGGGAGGGCGATCACATGCCTGTGCAAGAAGTTTTTGGGTGTTATACCATTGCGGATAGTTGGACGTTTGTGCGGGCTGAGGTGTCGGAGATTGAGTCCGATCGTCCGACGCTGAAGGTGGAGTCGTCAGAGGAATATTCGGAAAAAAGTGATGCAGAAACGATTTTGAAAGTGCTCAAAAGTATCGTAGCGAAACGGGGTTAGGTGGCGTGTGGGATGAGTTGAAGGACGAGCACATTACCCCACATTCATTCCGGAAATTCCTGCTTTGAGGCTGTATTAGATTGCGAGCGATGAAATGTTCTATTTTATGGGCATTTTGAACAGTAATGCCCTACTCCATTGGCCGAGTAAAATCTATGACCTTCCCAAACCCTGAAGCTTTTTCTTCTCCTCCAAACATTCGTCCCATCCGTCGAAAACAAGTTCAACAACAGCTAGCGCTTTCATCCATGATCACGATGTTGGCCGTTTCAGGGTGTAGTCCTTCCTCCGAAAACCCCACCGTGCAGCCCTCGCCTGTCACCCCCCCGAAAGTTCCAGCCTTGTTCTATAGCAGTACAGAACAGTGCGAAGTAGATACTAAAAAACAGCAGACAGACTACGACGCAAAACTCAAAGTCTACGAAGCGAAAAAGAAAGGTCCAGAACCTGTTCCTCCCGCGATCGGAAGCGCTGACTGTGCTGCCCAAATGGCCGCCGCTAAACGAGAACACGATCGTCATGCTCCAGTGTATCAGAGCCTCAGTGCTTGCCAATCCGATGGAGTTCAGTGTGAAACGGCTCCATCGTCGGGTCTTGCGGGATATCGCCCCATATTTGGCGGGACGTATCTCTATCCCTACAGTGCCAATGCTACCCATAACTTTGCAGGCAATGACCACCGAGTCTATCAACCCCACACCGTCTATCAAGGCGTGAATGCAGGACAAGTGATGACACCCCAAGGCAATGCTATTTCGCAAGTGCGATCGGGTCGAGTTTCTGCCCCCGAGCAACCCAGCATCGATGCCCCAGCTCGTCCAGCAGGTCATGCAGCAGAAGGTACAATCAGAGGCCGAAGTCAATCTGGATTTGGATCAACCTATAAAAGCACCGGAAAAGGAGGAAAGTAACGATCATGAAAGCGCTTAAGCTGGTGTGTCGCCCCGATTGGCAGACCCATATTCGTGAAAATGCCTATCAGTCTGATGTCCTCAGCGATGCGCAACAACAGTATTGGGTGGAGGCATTACCGCAACCCTTTGCGATTCAGTTTAAGACGGCTGAAGAAGCCGCGATCGCAACTGCAACAGAAATGCTGTGGGACCTGTGTATAGAATTTCTGGATTGGTTTTTCACAGACGAGACACTTGGCGCAGTGCATCAACGATTAGCCGCACTCAAAATCCCTCAAGCCTACTGGAAAGCCATTCAAAATAGTTGGGAACGCACCGATCCGATCGAGGACTTATCACTTTATACTCGCTTCGATCTAGCTATGACAGAAGACGGTCAAATTAAGCTATTGGAAATCAATGGAGAAACCCCGCTGTTGGGAGCGGAAACAATCTATCAGTGGAATTGGTATGTGGATTACAAGCTCAATTATCAACATAGTGCTCATCCACTACCCGATGATGCCAGCCAGTTTAATGATTTCTGGGAGCGGACGGCGGGGCAATGGCGACGAATCGTGGCAGATTACAATCTGAAAGAAATAGGAATTTCCTTCTTAGTGGATGAGAATTTAGAAGAAGATCTAGAAATGGCTATGCAATTAGTTCAAATTCTTCAAGATGAAGTTGATCCTAATATTCATACCCAAATTGTTTACCTACGTGGGTTAAAAGACGACTTGGGAACGGATGTGCAGCGGGGAATTGGGTTAGATGAAGCTGGACATTTTATCGATCAGTTCAATGAACAAATTTCAGTTCTTTGGAAAATGTATGATTGGTCAGATATCCAAAATGATATGGAAAATGATGGCGCGACGGCGTTGCTTGTTCATCAGTTAGAACGTGGAGAAATGAAGATCTTAGAACCCCTGTGGAAACAAGTGCTCTCAAATAAAGGTGCGATGGCATTGATGTGGCAACAGTTTAAAGATTCAGACTATCGCCAATACCTATTACCTACCTATTTCGACCAAGATCTATCCATCGAAAATACTAAATTGCAGCTCGATATTCATGTCAAAAAACCATTGCTTGGTATGGAAGGCGTAGGAATTTCGATCGAGTCTGGGATGGGTTCGTTAGAAAACCGGGAGACGTTGGGTTATGGCCATGAAGGCTACATTATTCAGGCGTATGTTGAACTTCCTCAAGCCTTTGGCTATCACTATATGATTGGAAGCTGGGCGATCGATGGAGCTGCTTCTGGTATCATTCTTCGCGGCGATATCTCTAAGATTACGGGTCGTCACTGTTTGATTATTCCCCATATTGTTTCGGATTATGACTAATCAAAACTGCTGGGATTTGGACGCGGTTCTTTCGATCGATCATCAGATTTTACCCCAATATTTTGAACAGGCTCCAACGGGTGTGGTGGAAAACTTCAAAAAATTACTCAGTCGAGATATTTTTTCTGAAGGTGACGCACAGAGTCTTTATGATTATCTGATGCAACGTCAGGGTGATTTTTCAGCATCATTTCTAGACATGCTTCAGCTTTGGCTCCAAGATGAATTAAAGCACTATGAAGCATTACGACGCACCTACCACGGGATTTCAGGGGTGAGTTATACAGAAATGGATCGGTTATTTCAAGAGCGGATTCATGAAATTCAACCGATCGAAATGGTCTTAAAAGATGAGTTTACTATTCTGGTGACGATGATGTTTGACGAGATTGGTTCAGTGTATTCCTATCGGCGGGATTTGAGAGAATACTATTGTTATTTTGGAACCGAGATTCAGAACATCGGTCATCATTTGGTGAAGGATGAGGGAATGCATTTTAGTCATGCGGCGGAGTTATTATTGAAGCACCATAGCGATCGTCTAGATCAGGTCGAACCTCTTCTGCATACTATTTCTAACCTTGAAAAGCACCTAGGTAAATACTATAAATCCTTTTTTCTCGACCACGCCCAAGAGCAGTTTCGATTTCCACCTAACTTCAATGCGGTGATCATTCAGGTGGCCCTCGCTCGCTTAAGACTTGCTCCATATCCTGAACCCACAGCGCTCAAACAATTATGGCAATGGGTTCAGACGGGAGGGTGATGCAGATTCATTGATGCGATTACAGCTTATTGTTTGATTTTGCGCCGCGATCGATTAACAATTGAGTAATTTGCGATCGATCGGCATCACTGGTACGGGTGCGAACATTATTGGCTTGTAGAGCATCATTACCCAGTTCTGCAATCAGTGCTTTGCCATCATCAGATGTTGCGCCAAACATTAATTTAATGGCATCTAATCGTCCCCAGGCAATGGCATGGCGTAAGGCGATTGCATCAGGTTTTGCCCCAGCTTTAAGGAGCAGCATAACTATTTCTGGATCTCTACCTTCCCAGCTCCCTGAGTAAAGCGCAGAATGTCCTTCTGGATCGCGGGCATTAACATTTACTCCTAGTTGGATCAAGGCTTTGGATTGAGATGGCGTGCGGCTTTGAATGAGTACCTGTTCACGAGTGCGCTTTAAATTTCCACTTTGAGCGGCTTGGGTAATATGTCGTAGAACGCCCTGGGTATCGCTCATCGCATAGATAAACGCTGCACAGAAGAGGAGACTTGGAACTAGGATGGCGATACCTATCGTGATTAAATGATTGGACGATCGCCGCCAAAGCAACACACTACTTAATCCGAATAGCATTCCACATAAGATCAGGATGCCTGGACTGCTCACACAGTCGATCGAAACCTTAGCGAACCCGTCCGGCAAAAGGGCTAACCTAGAAATAAGTAACGGACTAATAATGGATATAAAGCAAAAACCTGCAAAGCTCCAAATCAAAGCGACTAGAATTTTTGGGATAGGGCGGAGTTTTTGTAGCATAGCTAAAAATTCTTGTTTATTCTGATCTTAATTTCGATAGAGCAATGCACTGATGATGCACTTATATAAACATATTGCAGCTATCTATTTACGGGAATTAGACCTTATGTAGATTACAATCCCTACAGTTGCATCCGCTAATCTTCTAAAGGCCATAACAATTCTCTCATAGCTCAAACCCCACGATCGTTAGTTGACGTAAACCAATTCTCTATCATCAAACCCTCAAAATCAGACACATTATTCGTCACTAAAATCAACCCATTGCGATGAGCAATACTTGCAATCTGCCCATCCGCAAACGCTGGAGTTTTACCAATCTTTGTGAGCCGTGCCCTCTCCTCAGCGTGCCAACGTGCCGCCGCTAGATCGTAGTTAAACACAAGCATTTTCAGAGGTAGCTGCGCCAAATAATCCTCAAGATACCGGGGTCTAGCGTAATCAGTATGCTAACGTATTAGAATACGATATCAGAGATCCCTTATGCAACTGACTGTTACTCAACTCCTTGGCTTGCCGGGTATT
>JAYUJY010000010.1:0-10108 GCA_043764895.1 Synechococcales cyanobacterium
GACGTAAGTCCAACGAGTAAGGCTGCATTATATTGTTTCTAAATCTAATCTAAATATCTCCACATAATAGAGTACCTCACTAGGCCAGTAATGGCTATATCGATGTGAAACGCTATTCTTCTCATCAGAGTTGCGACCGATCTATTCAAAGTTGGCTCCGACGATTCTCTCAACTCCGAAACACTTTCACGGAGAAAACCCATAGCGGCGGATGGCGATTTGCCGTGCGCTGTAACATTGCACCGGAGTTTACGAATTTCCGCTTTGATTCTTCACCAAACCATCGTGGCGAGATTCTCGGGAAAGGGCGACTGACTGTCTTGGCACCAACGATCGGACCGTCGGGAAATTCCTATGACTCTATCCAACAGTGCGAGCCGACCGTCATCAAAACCCTCTCTGATATTGGGATTCAGCCGATTCAGAAACCAAGAGTGGCCCGAATCATCTTGCACTCTGGAATTCCCCATGTGGAAGGCATCCCAAGGCTAGAACAGTTAGTCTCTGCCCAAGTTCAGCGCATTCTCAACGGTGAAAATCCCTACGGCGATCGCTCTCATGCTCTTCTCGTTGCCGCTCTCGAACTGCATGGCTGGATGAACTGGTCGCAGCGATCGGGCGTCACGATTTCAGGGGATCCCAATGCATTGCTCTTGGCGGCAACAGAGAGGCTTGGGGTCGATGCAGGGAGGCTCGATCGTATTCTCAAAGGCCAAAACTTAGACACTTGCGTCCCGGCACTCTATCAAGTCGCTGGGTCCGATGCTGTTCTAAATAAGGTGCATCAGATCACCCAAAAATGATCGCAATATCTATTCCAACGAGACACAACAGGGTCAAAGCATTAGCCAAACTAAAACTCATCTTATTCTGGAGCGTTTAACTCATGGGACGTCAAGCTAAATTAAGAGCCAGCCGAAAGAAAGTAACTCCACCTGTGGTCCTTCAACACACCCCAGATTGGTCTCATTACACTCATGATTCTTTTGCAAAATACGTTCAGGAATGTGCGGGCCTAGGAAGCGGTACCCTATTTTTGGCCTTAACCAATTTGGCAAACTTCAATCATCTCCGCAATCTCACTGAAGGGCAACATTACCCTATTCCGGTCTACGTCCATTTTAGTAAAGAGGAGGATGCATCGAATATTTAGCGAATTAACGGAGATTATACCGTCTTATTTGACTGAGAGAGATAGAGAACGACCTTCTCTATCTCTCTTTATCTTGTCCTACAAAAGTTAGAAATGTGGTACAAGATAAATTTATTCTAAGAGGCTTGATAGTTTAAACACTCACTCCCTAAACGATCGACTTTAATCTCTGTTTAAAATAGCCTATGCGATCGTGAATAAAGCCTATGCGATCGTAAATAAAATCAAAGCTTGAAGCCCGCATCCTTAATGTCAGGGAGCGATATTTCGTAATGCTCTTCGAGTAATATATCTCACCGCTTGGGAATCACTCTTCTTACGCCACTTCTCACAATATTGGACTACCCAGTCAGGAGCACTTTTAGAGGCATCGTTCAACCAGTTCGCAGCAGAATCCTGAACATACCGCGACGAATCTTCCATCACTCGATCGAGCAATAGCGCACCTAAGTCTGGCGTGGCTTTTAGCGTTGCGATATGCTTCGACCACACCCCTCGCGGGCGGGTCACTTCGATCGCAAATCGACGAACATTTGCAGAATGATGAGTAGACCATGGCAATAAAAGCTGGATTGAATGCGTAATCTCTTTTGCAATCGCTGGACGCAACGCAAGCCATGCCCATTCTCGCACCCCAAAATGATCATCATCGGCCAAAGGAAGCATTCGGTTGAGTTGGTTTTCTAACCGTGCGGATGAATCGATCGCAATTCCATACGCGGCCCAACCTCGAACGGTATCAGAAGGATGCTGGGCCAAGAGATTCATGGACTTCGCATTGAGCTGTTCAGACAGAATCGTTGCCGCTAATGCCATTCGCTTTGTGATTCCCAATCCTGCGGCTTCTTTCATTTTTTCAATTGAAATCTGCCTAATTTCAGGACATACATTCGTCATCAAAGCAGCAAAATCTACCGACAAACATTCAGATAACGTTGCTGTCTGCAAGACTCCGCTATTGAGCTTCTGTAAAACTAATCGATCGACTGTAGCTTTGCTCCGTGCGCCAGTTCGTTGAGTGGTTTGGCCATAAACTTCATCGTTCAATAACATGTCGCTAGCCTCCGAATTCCTTCTGAAATGGTCACTTCATCCAGTTCCCCGTACCCAAAGATAAATTCTCCAACCCGATTCTCTCCCAGATAATAGTCGCGTGCAGACATCAGCTCCACCCCCGCACATAATGCTTGAGCAATCAATTCATCATCACTGATCGCTATAGAGAAACGAACCATAATGTGAATGCCTGCATCTTCCCCTAAAATCGTCACACGATCGCCAAAGTGATGCTGTAATGAATGGACCAACACCTGACGACAGCTATTATAGTGCGATCGCATCTTCCGAATATGACTCTCTAAATGTCCTTCCTGAATAAAATCTGTTAACACTTTTTGCTCTAGCATAGGAAGCTGACGATCGCTTAACCACTTCGCTTGAGCGATGAAAGGAACTAACGGATAAGGCAGCACTAAATATCCAATCCTTAAGGATGGAAATAATACCTTTGAGAACGTGCCAATGTATAAAACTGAATCACTAGAATCTAATCCTTGCAATGCTGGGATGGGTCGATCGCCGTAGCGATATTCACTATCATAATCATCTTCAATGATCAGTGCTCCGTTTTCTTTTGCCCAATTGAGCAACGCTAATCGTCTAGACAACGAAAGTGTTGCCCCGGTTGGAAATTGATGCGATGGCGTGACATAAACTAATCGAATCGGAGTATCAATCGATAATTTACGCAACATTTCGATCGAGAGTCCGGATTCATCGACGGGAATCGGCAACAGGTTCACGCCATGGCTGAGAAAGACTCGACGCGCACTGAGGTAGCCTGGATCTTCGATTGCCATTGTTTCACCCGGTTCCATCAAAACTCGTAAGATCAGGTCTAACGCCTGTTGAGTTCCATTCGTAATCACAATTTGCGAAGCGTCGCATTTCACTGCACGCGCACGACCCAGATAATGCGCGATCGCCGTTCTTAGTTCTTCATTGCCTTGGATATCCAAAGCATAATTTAACCATTGTCGATCGCCGAGACAATGACGAGAGATCAACTTTCGCCAAAGAGCGATCGGAAATTGTTCGATCGCTGGACGACCGTAGCGAAAGCTAATCTCAACCGTTGGTTGAGGTTTCAAACTAAACGGCATTTTCATCTGTTGAGCATAGCGAGACAATTTGAAGGCGGCAGGTTGGGCTAGTTTTCGCGCTAGAACCTCACCCGTTTGGAGTAACGCATCGGGCAATTGAACACAGACAAAGGTGCCCGAACCTGTGCGCGTTTCTAAATAACCTTCACTCAACAATTGCTCATAACCTTGTGTCACCGTAGTTCGAGAAATAGATAGGGATTGAGAAAGCGATCGGGTCGAAGGAACCCGTTCTCCCGGCGACAACCGTCCGGTCAGAATCGCACGCCGAAGTTCATCATAGACCTGACGGTGTAAGGGTGTAGATGACTGAAAATCTAGACTGAGCGCGAGTTCCATTGAAGTGAATGGTTGCTGATTTTGATTTAAAGTGGACTGCTATTAAAACACATAATTGGCTCTTGTTGAAGACCACTAAGGTTGTTAGGCTAATCCGTATACAAAACCTCACTAGAAAATCAACACGAATCTGTCATGAGTCTTATCGAAACTGAATCACTGGAACCCTCGTTAGCGATTACGCAGCGAAATAAGCTTAAACGCTATCCACAACGAGGAAATTACGATCCGGGTATCATCTATTCCATCTTAGATGAAGGTTTAATTTGCCACGTCGGGTTCGTCGTCGATGGACAACCGTTTGTCATTCCCACCGCCTACGGTCGAATCGATGACCAAATCTACATCCACGGTTCTCCCCTTAGCCGAATGTTACGATCGCTCCAGCAAGGGATTGAAGTCTGTATCACAATCACATTATTGGATGGTTTAGTGTTAGCCCGATCGGCTTTTCACCATTCCATGAACTATCGATCGGTCGTGATCTTTGGCACGGCCATAGCGATCGATTCACCCGCAGAAAAAATGATCGCGCTGAAAGCATTTACTAATCATGTGTTGCCCGATCGTTGGTCCCAAGTCCGCCCTGCTACTGACAAAGAAGTCGCTGGAACTCTAGTGTTAGCCTTGTCCCTAAGGGAAGCATCCGCGAAGATTCGCACAGGTCCACCCGTCGATGATGAAGCAGACTATGCCTTACCCATTTGGGCAGGAGAATTACCGCTGAGAGTGGTGTCAGATATTCCCATCGATGATCCCAAACTATCGGCTGGGATTCACTGTCCTGAATCAGTTCAATCTTACAAGCGCAGGACAACCGGATGAAAACCGATCGATCGTCTGAAGGATTTTTCTACGGCTTTGTAGGCATCCTAATCTTTAGCCTCACGTTACCTGCCACTCGAATGGCGGTTGCCAGCTTTGATCCTGTTTTTGTAGGATTAGGACGATCGATCGTCGCTGCGATGTTATCGCTCATGTTACTCATTTTGACTCGTCAACCGATTCCACCGCTGAAATTTTTACCTAATTTTGGGATGGTCGTTGTAGGGGTTATTGTTGGATTTCCGCTGTTGTCTACGATCGCCATGCGAGATGCGCCTGCGTCTCACGGGGCAGTCATAGTTGGATTATTGCCCCTTTTTACCGCACTAAGTGGGGTCTGGCGAGCTGGCGAACGCCCATCCAAACCTTTCTGGGTCTTCGCAGGGTTAGGCAGCACATTGGTTTTGGTCTTTGCCTTCCTGTCAGGTGGGGGTTCGGTTCGGTGGGTGGATTTGACTTTGATTGGGGCGGTCTTAGCAGCCGGGTTAGGCTATGCCGAGGGAGCTGTTCTATCCCGAAAATTCGGGGCGTGGCAAGTCATTTGTTGGTCGCTTATCTTAGCCGCACCGATCTTATTGCCGATCGTCTGGCATCATGCACCGACTGATTTCTCTTCCATTTCACCCCAGGCCACGATCGGGTTCCTCTACGTCAGTGTTTTTAGTATGTTTCTCGGATTTTTTGCTTGGTATCGTGGACTAGCGTTGGGCGGGATTGCCAAAGTAGGACAGATTCAGCTTCTTCAGCCCTTTCTGACAATATTAGCCTCTGCTTTTCTATTAGGAGAAAGCATCACATTCACAACAATTTTATTTTCTATCAGCGTTGTCGTTTGCGTTGCATTTGGAAGACAAACTAAAGTCATAACTCAATCCATCCCACACAAAAATTAAAAAGAACCTACCCCTTGCAATCCATAAACCTGAGCACTTTCCAATGAAATATCAGGTAGATTCTGAAGCAGTTCATCCCACAACAAATGTCGTTCCAGTGCTTCGACAACAACATTCAGCGGCTCTGCAAAGATAATTGGGAAGTCGGCTTCTTCAGCACACTGAATTTTGAAGGCTAACTGTTCCTGAGGTGGCGTGAACTGAGCATCCACACCCGATCGATTTCCGCGTGCATCCATCCGATACCAACCAATCTCCGGCAAATACACTGCATTCAATCCATGCAAACAATAAGGCGCACCCGTTTCATCAAGACTCAATCGCTGATAGCAAAGCCCAGCGGGAATCCCATTAGCTCTCAGCAATGCCGCTAACAAGTGGCTTTTGGCGTAGCAATAGCCTGTTTTATGACGCAATACATCCGACGCACGGCAGGTGACTGGATTCATTTGATAGTCGTAGCTATGACGAACCTCGTCGCGGACCCATTCAAAACACGATCGGGCAATCGCTATTGGACCCGATTGATTCAACGCCAGAGTGTTGGCAAGTTCGACGATCGCTGGATTGTTCCAGTCAATTATCTCACTCGTTTTCAAATAGATTTCCATCTTGATGCCCGGTAAAACGCATCTGAAATTGTCGCATAGATCACATAATGACTTCACCGATCGATCACCTTCCCTTTCCGCCAGTATTGTTTAGACGTGCGATCGCCGTTGCGCACCGACCGATACCAGTAAGGACCATGGAGCTGATGGCCATCCGCGCAGCGGCAGTTTGATTTACCACATTTACGATACTCTGATCGCCAACCCTCTTCAGGCGTCGGCTGGTTGGCCTCCACGACCGACTCGCGTTCCTGAATTTGTTCACTCAAATAGGCAACCAACTGCTTGAGATCGTTGAGCGAGAGGCGATCGGCTTGAGCGGCAAGAAGATGTGGCAAGGGTTTACGAGACATCATATCCTCCCTGATCTTGTGCTACATAAATCCTATTTGTAGTACAAGATAGTTGCAGATCTGCGAATCCGATCGCTGAATCTTCACCTCTATAGGCGATCGACTTGCCCCGTCTGAGAACTGGAAACTCCCAATCTTGTGATACAAACATGCGCCAGCTTCGACCGCCTTGGTGAAGGTCAATCCACCCTACAGATAAAGGTTTCAGAGGATTGAGACGATTTAAAGCGCGATCGTCTTGTACCACATAAATCCCATTTGTAGTACAAGATAGTTGCAAATCTGCGAATCCGATCGCTGAATCTTCACCTCTATAGGCGATCGACTTTCCCCATCTGAGAACTGGAAACTCCCGATCTTGTGACTCAAAAAGAAGCCAGCTCCGATCGCCTTGGTGTAGGTCAATCCACCCTCTAGATAGGGGTTTCAGACGATGGAAACGATTTAATGCGCGATCGTCTTGTACTACATCAATCCCGTTTGTAGTACAAGATAGTCTCTGTCTTTGATTCGGCGATCGGGTCGGTGAAATTCTCATCATGCGGCCCTCCTAATGGGATCGTCGGTGTTAAATCCTGATGTTTTATTCAGAGTGTCCGTTGTGATCTGAGGCTGGTGTTCTTCTTCCCATATAAAGGTGTACTCATAACTTTCTGGATCACCCCCATTCATAGTTAAGTTACTAAACATAGGGGGTGATCCGGTCGCAGCCATGGATCCTTGTCGCTTCAGCCTTCTACGGGACAGAATCAGTTGCAACTCATCCCATTCAGTTGGGTCTACGCCATAAATCCTAAGCTTCTCGCCTTCGTGGCCTTCCGACTTGTTAGACCAATATCGTTGCTTGACGGGAACTCCGAGTTGTTCTAGAAGTTGGTGGGCGATCTGAACGGCGGCCATCGTGTCAGTAATCGTGAAATTGAGTGCAGATTTGATTTCTTTGCGATGTTGTTTGGCGCAATCGCCGAGTTCAACGAGATCGTGTTTCGTCCAAGTGCGATCGCGGTCCATAAAGGCATTCAGTCCTAGATATTCCCGCATCTTGTATTGAAGGGTTGATGTCCCGATGTCCCAAGCGCAAAGCCCTTTACCCCAGGCAACTTGGCGTTCTAAACCCTTGAGATCGCGTTCTTGACACAGACCGGGTTCTAATTGATTTTCGAGGGCGAGGAGTTGTTGTCGCCGCCTGCCTTGCTTGTCCTTGAGGACGACTTCGGGAGTGAGTTGTTCTTCAGTGAGTGCGTAGAAGTCGGCGAGAATCGTTTTTTCTAAGCTGAGACGTTCTTGCGGTGATAGAGATTCTTGGTTTTCTAAGGCGACTCTTTCACCTAAGGAAAGCAGGGGCGCTTGGACGATCGCCTTGGCTTCTGCTTCTTTCAATTCTCGTCGAATTATTTTGAGTTGTTCTTGGGCGATGGGGTCGGTTTCGAGGTCGATAACCTTGACCTGGTTTCCTTCGTAGCGCAGTCGGACTTTGAGGGCCGATCGTAAGTTCTGCATCGATCGGTGCGTTGAGGCTGAAATCCTAGCCCAAAGGTTGAGATGCGGATCGCCTTGCCAATCGTAATCGGTTAAATTATCCTGGGCATCGGGCGTAAGATCGTTCCAAAGTAGATTTGAGATGGCTTGAGTGCGTTGTTGAAGAGCGGTTTTGATCACGAGTGGGTTAGTACTATTGGAAACGCCACCGCGATCGATTCCGCGTTGAGCACACCAAACGGTTCGGGGAATAGGTTGACGAACACGTCCGAGACCTTGAGCTATGTCAGCATCGGGAATGACGCCGTAAAAGATTCCGAAGACTTGATCGAAATAATTGGATTCGATACTGACTCCGGTGGAGAGACTCGGAGTCGCAATAACCACATCCCAAGTGGGGTCGTTGGCGAGGAATTGATCGGGGTTGGCAATAAACCGTTGTTCCACCTCACCCCCGCTGGTTTCGGAGTTAATCAGGAGGACTTTAGCACCGATTTTTTCGAGTTGTTTTTTAAGGGTGAGACTGCCTGCTTTAGAGTCGATCGTAAGGAAAACACGTTGACGTAATTCGACGGCTTTATTGAGAAGGACGATCGTGCCAGAGGGATTAGTGGCTTCAACAAAATCGGTGTCATAACCTTTGACTTCGATATCGTTGCGAATTAAATAGATGGGTTTTTTAACTTCGCGGAGAGATGAAACATAGTCGAGAGTCGCGTCGTCCAGATCGGCGTCAGCGAGGATGATTAATTTTGACGTCTGGATGATAGCTTTAAGTCGATCGAGGAGTGCCGAGAGTTTTCCGCCTTTGCGACAAGTGGAGCTGAGGAGTAAATGTCGAAACACTTGAACGGCTTCGTCAATGACTAAGGTACAACCTTGGAATTTTGCAGGGTCGATCGCAAGAAGTGCATCCACACAAAATCCAACGCGCAAGGTATATCCATCTCCGGCGATGAATTCGCCATGAACTTTATCGAGGTCATTTCGCCAGTGAATATTGAGTCGTTGGCAAAGATTTCGACCGAGACAGACGCGGTGGGTGGCGAGGGCGACTTTGCCTTCTTTGGGAAGATTAACGGCAATGAATTTAGTTTTGCCCGTTCCTTTAGGAGCAACGATCGCCCAGATTCCCTCTTTAGGTAAATATTCTAATGAAACAGTAGATAGATCCGCCGCGTGGACGATTTGAGCCGCATCGTAGGTGAGTTGACGGCGGAGATATTGTTCTATTTTCCATTCTTCAAAAGGAAGGGCGCGATCGTAGGCGGTTTGAAAGGCTTCAGCTCCACGATTGACGATGAGATCATCGCACCCTTTTCCATCTGCGCCGTTCCACTGAATGACATGGACGATCGCCCCAGCCTTAGCTAGAACTGACCCAAATCGAGATAAGGCTCTAGCGACAGCTTGATTCGTTTCGGCAGCGGCATCTTGGTCAAAGGCAAGATAAACTCGGCGACCGGGTTGAATAAGAGGAACAAGATCAGGGATTAGATAGGGAGTGCAGGGTTCGCCGATCGCATCTTTGCTCCTATAACCGCCGTTGACGCCATAGAGTGCGACGCCGAGGTAGCCCTGAGTGAGCAAGGAGAGACCTTTTTTACCACCTTCAGTCAGGACGATCGGCACTTCGGGACGAACCTTGAGCCAGTCCCAGACGCTAGATTTTGGCGGGACAAGGGTTTGATAGCGGTTTTGAATGCGCGATCGGGTTTGCGAGTCTAGATTCGGGAAGAAGGCGCGGGAGCCAGAACCGACGGGTGTTTCGTATTTACGGGGTTTTCCCTTTTTAGGATCATCGATCGGAGTTGAGAGTTTGGCTTGCCAGGTGGTGCTGTCTTCGTTTTGGAAGAGTGCGGCTTCTAGGGTCGATCGTGCTTGTTGACCGAAGCGGGACATTCGCCAATTCAGCGCGTCGTGGATGGGATAGCTGACTTCACCGCCTGCACTGACCTCGGTGTCTTGGACGATCGTAATGCTGGATCCGAATAAATGCAGGTCGATCGCGCTTTCTGAGACAAATTCAGAAAAAATGCGGTCAGAAAATAGACTAGAGGGTAAGAAACCCTTGGGAACCATTGGAATATTCATAAATCACTTAAATGCTTGCTGTGCCTTGGTTTTGAAGCGATTGATTGCAATGCAGCAGCTTAGGGATCGCGTGAAAGAGGTTGCCAGAACTCCAGACACGTCCTAAAATAGGCATAACATCAATTGATGGCGCAAATAAAAGCTCCGCCCAGTCACGAAGTGACAAAGCAAAAGTCTTTATTAACAGTGCAAAAGCAAC
>JAYUJY010000011.1:0-9906 GCA_043764895.1 Synechococcales cyanobacterium
CGGGCAAGCGACACCCGTACCGCCTAGACCACAGTATCCACCTGGATTTTTGGCCAGATACTGTTGGTGATAATCTTCGGCATAGTAGAACGTGGGAGCCATCATAATCTCGGTGGTAATTTCACCATAGCCCGACGATTTGAGTTCGGCTTGATAGCGAGTGCGGCTTGATTCAGCCAAAGCTTTCTGCGCATCGGTCGTGCAATAAAGACCCGATCGATATTGCGTTCCCGCATCATTGCCTTGGCGCATTCCTTGGGTTGGGTTATGACCTTCCCAGAAAAGCTGAAGCAATGCCTCGGTGGAAATCACCTTGGGATCGTAAACAACCAGCGCTACTTCATTGTGACCCGTCGCGCCCGAACACACTTCTCGGTAGTTGGGGTTGGGCGTGGACCCTGCGGCGTAACCTACTGCGGTCGTGAAGACCCCTTCCTGCTGCCAAAACTTGCGCTCAACGCCCCAGAAGCAGCCCATGCCGACGATGAGTTGTTCAAGGTTATCGTCGAATGGACCTTTTAGAGGATGACCATTGACAAAATGAGCCTTGGGCACGGGCATTTCCTGCGATCGGCCCGCTAATGCATTTTCCGCCGATGGAATCTCGGCCTTTTTACCAAATCCAAACAGTCCCATAGGAATATCTCTGATAGAGTCTTTGACAGTGGTTTTATCGCTAATAGGTATTCTAAATCGTTTTGCAAATCACGGCTGAACTCACGCCCGTCATAAAGGGTGCGGAAACCCGATGAACAGACCTCTCAAACGTATTTTTCTTGGGTTTCTTGTCTTCTTCGCGACGATCGTCACGGCTGTGGCGGGCTATCGGATTGGGGGCTGCGGGTGGCTCGATTCGGTTTATATGGTGGTGATTACGGTCTTTGGCGTCGGGTATGACGAGGTTTGTCCTAGCATTACGCCAACGCACAAGATGTTCACGATCGTGGTAATTGTGGCGGGGACCTCATCAGTGGTGTACATCGTTGGGGCGTTTATCCAGATGGTGACGGAAGGCGATTTGCAAAACGCATTAGGAGTAAGACGAATGACGAAAGGGATTGAAAGTTTGGAACATCATGCGATCATCTGTGGCTATGGTCGTATTGGGCAAGTGTTGGCGCGAAAACTAGAAGAAAATAAGATACCCTTTGTGGTGATTGATCACGATGTGGAACGCACGAAGTATGCGGAAGAACATGGCTATCTGGTCAAGACGGGGAATGCGGCAGATGAAGAAGTCTTACTGGCGGTGGGTGTCGATCGAGCCAACGTTCTGGCCACCGTGTTGCCCAATGATGCGGTGAATGTATTTATTACGCTCACGGCACGCGAACTGAATCCGGATCTGCGGATTCTCTCACGGGGCGAACTGCCTTCTACGGAGAAGAAGCTGAAGCTGGCTGGAGCAGATCAAGTGGTGCTGCCGTCGTCCATTAGCGCCAATCGGTTAGCAGATATGATTACGCATCCGGCGACGTTGGATTTCTTGGATCAAGAAGATGGGCGAAGCACCTTGAATGAGATGTTATCCCGAGTGGATGTGCAGGTCGATGAAGTAGCGATCGCCCCAGATTCGCCCTGGGTGAATGGCACCATAGGCGAACTCGAAGTCCAAGCCAAAGGCACGTTCATCGTCGTCGCTCTTCGCAAAGCCAACGGGAAGACGTTCATCCATCCCCCCCGCTACGAACGCCTCGGAACGAACGATATCCTCGTTGTTATGGGCCATCGCGACGACCTGCCTAAGTTAGTCAAGCGCTATGTGGTCGATCGTCAAGTGCTCGAGCGGTAGGTGCGATCGAGCGGTAGGTGATTTCTGAGAATGCATACGCGGGATTTATGAGGATTTTATCTATGTGAATTAATTGTGAGTTTACTGGGGTTTCAGACCTTTCTTAAAGCGTCATTAAAGCCTCATTAAACTGACTGTGGGATTTGTAAAGGGAGACCTATTCCTAGGAAATGACTATGGCTTCTTATCGTTTGACTGATCCGAACGGACAAAACTTCGATGCAGTGACCGCGATCGCCCCTGATCAAAGTGCGCTCAAAAAGATTGGTAATTTTAAAGGGACGGGTTCTGAAATAGCTGCTTATGATGCCGCGAGCAAGCAGCTATTTGTCGTGTCTGGAACGGCATCGCTTCAGGTGTTAGATATTAGCAATCCGACGAGTCCAAAATTGGTACGAGAGTTAGACATGTCGCCCTATGGTGGACTCGCCAACAGCGTCGCAATCAGAGACGGGCTAGTGGCGATCGCTGTGGAAGCGAAGACGAAGACCGATCCCGGCAAAGTCGTATTTTTTAATGCCGCAGGAACGTTCCAAGGGTCTGTCAACGTTGGCGCACTGCCCGATATGTTGACCTTCTCGCCCGATGGAAAAACGGTGCTAGTGGCCAATGAAGGTGAACCCAATAGCTACAGACAGACAGGTTCGGTTGATCCGGTGGGTTCGGTGAGCTTGATTGATGTCTCAAAGGGCGTTGCAGCGGCAACCGTTCGGACGGCTGGCTTTGAAGGCTTCAACAGCGCGATCGAAGACTTGCGTGCAAAAGGCGTCAGAATCTACGGACCCAATGCTACAGTTGCACAGGATTTGGAACCGGAATACATCACAGTATCGGCAGATAATAAAACCGCTTGGGTTTCGCTTCAGGAAAACAATGCGATCGCCATTATTGATTTGGTTAGCGGTAAAGTAACAGACATTAAATCGCTAGGACTGAAAGATTTTAGTAAGCCAGGGAATGGATTAGACCCCAGCGATCGCGATGGTGGAATTAAAATTAGCAATCAGCCCGTGTTTGGTTTGTACCAGCCCGATGCGATCGCGTCCCTCGCTGCGAACGGTCAAACCTATATCCTCACCGCCAACGAAGGCGACGCCCGTGACTACACCGGGTTCACCGAAGAAATTCGCGTCGGCAACAGAGATTACAGGCTAGATGCCGCAAAATTCCCAACCGCAACCCTGCTCAAAACAGATGCCAATCTGGGACGCTTAACCGTTAGTAGCGCATCAGGCGACACCGACAAAGATGGGGACTTCGATCGCATTGAAACCTTCGGAGCGCGATCGTTCTCCGTCCGCGATGCCCAGGGCAATCTGGTCTTCGACAGCGGCAGCCAACTCGAACGCATTATTGCCGCCGCCACTCCCACGTTCTTTAATGCCGACAGCGGTGACATCACCCGAGTCGATACCCGCAGCGACAACAAAGGACCCGAACCCGAAGGTCTTGCGCTCGGAACAGTAGGCGATCGGACCTATGCTTTCGTCGGCCTAGAGCGCGGGGGCGGGGGCGTCATGGTCTACGAAGTCACCAACCCCACAAAGCCCGTCTTTATAGAATACGTCATGGTTCCCGGCGATGTCGGCCCTGAAGGAATTATGTTCATTTCCGGTGACACCAGCCCCAACGGAAAATCCTTACTCGTGGTCAGCAACGAAGTCAGTTTCACAACGGCCATCTTTGAATTTGCACCGCCCACTCGGATTAGCGATATTCAAGGCGCAACCGACCGATCTCCTCTCGAAGGCAAAACTGTTAGTAACGTTGCAGGCATTGTCACCGCTGTGCGATCGAATGGCTTCTACCTCCAAGACCCAAATCCGGATGCTAACGCAGCAACGTCTGAAGCTGTCTTTGTCTTCACCAGCACTCGCCCCACGGTCCAAGTCGGTGACTCCGTACTAACCAACGGCATCGTCGGCGAATTCCGCCCCGGCACTAATGCGTTGTCTACGACTCAAATTGGTGGTTCAGGTCGTCCGGCTGCAACCTTCACTGTTCTGTCTAGCGGCAATGCGTTACCGGACGCAACGGTTCTCGGTCAAGGCGGACGCATCGCACCCACTCAATCGATCGCAGACGGCATCCGCTTCTACGAAAGTTTGGAAGGGATGCGCTTACAGGTCAACAACGCTCAAGTGGTCGGTGCAACCAATAACTTTGGTGAGATTTGGGTCGTTGCGGACAATGGTCAAAATGCAACTGGACTGAACGATCGCGGTGGCATCACGATTTCCAAAACCGACTTCAATCCCGAACGGATTCAAATCGACGATGACCTGCTCAGCAGCAACCGATCGCCCAATTCAAACGTCGGCGATCGAATTACATCGGTTGTTGGAGTTTTGGATTACAATTTCAGCAACTATGAATTGCTGGCAACTACGCCGTTTAGTGTGAAAGCAGGAACGCTAAAACCTGAAGTCACCTCCCTGATCGGAACCAGCAACCAGCTAACCGTCGCGACGTTTAACGTTGAGAACCTTGACCCGAAAAAAGAAGATATTGCGAAAGTAACAGGCAGGTCTTCGAGCAACGTGGATGATGACATTGCGGACGGACGCTTCACCGCGATCGCCCAACAGATCATCAACAATTTGAAAGCCCCCGACATCGTAGCCTTACAAGAGATCCAAGACAGCGACGGGGCCGAAATCAGCACGGTGGTCGATGCCAAACTCACCGCGCAGACATTGATCGATGCGATCATCTCCGCAGGGGGTCCCCGTTACGAATACCGCGATCTCGCGCCTGTCTACGGTCAAGATGGCGGACAACCGGGCGGCAACATTCGTCCTGGATTTTTGTTCAATCCCGATCGGGTTAATTTCCGCGAAGGGTCACTCCTTCGTCTGACAGACAACAATCTTCTCGATGGCGACGCCTTCGCCAACAGCCGCAAACCACTCGTGGGCGAGTTTATTTTCAATGGTCAAACGGTCACGATCGTCAATAACCATTTCAACTCCAAAGGCGGCGACCAAGCCCTCTTCGGCGCGAACCAACCGCCCATTCTCACCAGCGAAGTTCAACGCTTACAGCAAGCTACGATCGTCAACCAATACGTCACTGGATTGCTCAATCAAAACAGCAACAGCAACGTCATGGTGGTTGGAGATTTAAACGATTTCCAATTCTCCAAACCCTTAGAAATAGTTGCAGGTAATGTCTTAACCAACCTCGCCGCCACTAAGCTTCCCGCTGCGGACCAATACACCTACGTCTTCGAGGGTAATTCCCAAATGCTTGACCATATCCTGGTCAGCAACACTCTGAAGAATGCTGAAGTAGATATTGTTCACATCAACGCTGAGTTTGCTAATGCAGTCACGGATCACGATCCGACGATCGCCCGTTTATCACTGAACCGTGCCGTAAATACGATCGTGGGAACCAACGCGAACGACAACCTCTACGGCGACGGTAAAAGCCGAGTTTTCTACGGCTTAGACGGCGACGACAACATCTCCAGTAACGGCGGTGAGAGCATCCAGTTTGGGGGACGCGGTAACGACGCACTCTATGGTCAAGCCAACAACGACTACTTGGATGGCGGTGACGGAAACGATCGGCTTTATGGTAACGGCGGCAATGATGTGTTTGTTGGCGGTCGTGGCAACGATGAACTCTATGGCAACGGGGGCAATGACCTCCTAGATGGCGGCGACGGCGACGACATTCTCTACGGCAACGGTGGGAACGATCGGTTCTTCGGGGGAAATGGAAACGACAAGCTGTTCGGGAACGGCGGCAATGACTACTTCGACGGCGGCGATGGCGACGATTTGTTCTACGGCAACGGCGGAAATGATACTGTTTTCGCAGGCAGCGGTAAGGACATTATCTATCTCGGCGGAGGTCGTAATACGATCGATTCTGGCGCAGGCGATGACACAATTTGGCTCAATGGAGGCAATGACACGATCGCCCTATCACGCGGAAACGGTCGCGACACCATTAACAACTTCCAAGCTGGACGCACGAAATTTACCCTTTCGGCAGGCTTAAGTTTTGGTGATTTGAGCTTTACCGCGAGCAACGGTGGAACCTTGATTCAAGCTGGAACGGAAGTTCTCGCATCGCTGAGTTGGGCCTCCACCAGCAGCGTGAACCGTGGAGTGAACTTCATGTAATTCCCAAAATCCAGGAATCGATTGGATTTCCTTCTCGTTGGGTTTTGGGCACGGCGAGCCATGCCCCTACAGTCTCTTAAACCCGGATCTGTAGGGGCATGGCTATGCCGTGCCCAAAACCCAACGAAGAATAGATCAATGTTCTAGGGTTGATTGATTTCAAGACAAGCATTCCTTACGCCGCGCAGTATTAGACGGTTTTGGATACAGATTGGGTTACATCCGCCAACGATCGATCGCTTTGCTAATTAGTTCTTCTCACTCTCTTGAAGAATGATTTGGATTACCCGATCGCTAGAAGGAAGCAAGGTATGAATTACGGGCACTAAGATTTGATTGGAGATCCAGTCAGCACTCACTTCAGAGATTGAAACTACACCATCATTTTGTTCATCGCCAAAGGGACTCCACCGAAATCCGATTCCTCTCACGCCCACAATGCTGGTTGTCGGTAAGGTTAGCGATCCGATCGTGGCTATCCGACGCTTTGAACCAAGCAATTGTCCACAATCTCCAAACGATGTTCGATACATAATGTTGTCTTTTAGCTGTGTCGCTAATCGAGATGGCTGAATAGGAGATCCAAGAAGAAAAACTTGCTGTGGAGGTTTCGTTCCTTCAGGCAATGTGTTAAGGACCGATCGCAACAAAACACCGCCCAACGAATGACCAATCACGAGATAATCGCCTACTTTAGCCCCTAAAGAACTTCATTCTATGGCTTTAGTTTGAATCTACGCTTCGTAAATAAACCACCGAGGATAAAGCTTATCCCTAAACAAGTTCCCACGATTGGGTTGAGTCATAGGGCACCGATCGTCATCTACTGTTTAATCGTAATTTCTTGATATGCTCCAGGAAAGCTTTTGTTAACAGCTTTCTGGATTGATTCAATCTGTAATTGAATTCTGGGCCACGATGTAGAAAGTAGAACGATTATGGAAATCTGACGACTGGCTAAATTTTGTTGATATCGAAGATTTTGGTCCGTCGTTATCATTAAATCATATCCATTTTGCTCCGCAATCTCCAGCAGATCACCATTCGTTAAAGCTGACCAGCCCCGATCGTAAGCGGTATCAACCGTATGTCCTGTCAATGAACGGCGTAAAGGGACTGGAGTACCTTGGTCAAAAAGAATCTTCATCACTATATAATATCTGCCAAAACAGATATCTCATGATCTAACAAAGCTTCAACTTGAGCGCGAGTAACGCCAGGAAACCAATCAAGAAATTGATCTATTGATGCTCCGTCCTTAAGATTCTCAAAAAGCGCAGCAGCAGGAACGCGGGTTCCACGAAAAATAAGTTCACCACTAACCTTGCCGGGATCGCGTTCTAGGACTGAAAACAAATTATGTTTTAACATCATAGTTCATTAGTTTTGAGACATTAGGAAATCTTTCGCTAGTCCTAATCATAGCAACAGTCGGTGATTCACCCCAATTAGCTTTACGTATCGCCGATCGCTAAGATTTGTTTGAATACTTCAAAAGTGAGCTGACTTTGTTCACACCAAAATCGGCTGCTGCAATCGGGAGATCATCTCATGACCGCGATAAATCCGAAAATCTGGACTCGTCATCGGCACCCAAAAAAACTCAAAGGCGATCGGGCCGACGCGTGAGGTTGAATGCATTTCATAGTGCCGCCAAGTTTCAGGGGCAGGTTTCGTCAGCGCTAGGTGATAACAGTGCAATTCCCGCATGTGGTCCGGGCGCGCAGTGAAGAGACTGCCTAAATAAGCAACTAGCTGCACATCTGCAAGACCCGTTTCTTCAAACACTTCCCGAATCACCGCCGTGTCGTAGTTTTCCCCGGCTTCCACACTCCCGCCCGGTACCTGCGTTCCCCAACTCGGGTAATCCGGTTGACGAAACACTAATAAACGATCGCCGTTGGTGATGTAAGCGAGGACTTTACGTTTGAAGGAAAGGCTGGTCATGGTAGGGCTGGTGGTGGTTAAGGGGGCAGCTATGGATACAGGGGACGCGGCATCAAAATCGTTCAACAAAGAAGTTTTTCCATTGTGACCGGAAACCTGCCGATCGTCCTTACAATAAGGAAGTGTAACTAGATTAAGAAATATAAACCGCACCATGCAGCGATCGAATTCTATGCCCTCAGTCCCTCAATCTATTATTCTCATCGGTGCGGGAATCGGTGGGCTGACTGCCGCTGCGCTCCTAGCTCATCGGGGTTATGCCGTGACAGTATACGATCAAGCTCTTGTGCCGGGGGGTTGCGCTTCGACCTTTCAGCGGCGGGGCTTTACGTTTGATGTGGGGGCGACGCAGGTGGCGGGATTGGAACCGGGTGGCATTCATCATCGGATTTTTGAGGAGTTGGGGATTGAGCTTCCGGCTGCGACGCCGTGTGATCCGGCCTGTGCGGTGGTGCTTCCGGGTGAGACGGAGCCGATCAACGTGTGGCGAGACCCAGACCAATGGAAAGAAGAGCGCCAACGACAGTTTCCGGGGAGTGAGCCGTTCTGGAATTTGTTAAGCACGCTGTTTAAACCGAGTTGGGACTTCCAAGGACGCGATCCGGTGTTGCCGCCGCGCAATATTTGGGACGTGACGCAGCTTGTGGGGGCATTACGATTGCAGACTTTGATCACCGCGCCGTTTACTTTTTCGACGGTGAGTGATGCGCTGGGCTGGTTTGGACTGAAGGGCGATCGGAGGCTGAAAACCTTCTTAGACATGCAGCTTAAGCTCTACTCCCAAGTCAACACGGATGAGACCGCGCTGTTGTATGCGGCGACGGCTATGGCGATGTCTCAGTATCCTTTTGGGCTGTGGCATTTGGAGGGGAGTATGCAGGTGTTGAGCGATCGCCTGGTGGGTGCGATCGAACGCGATGGCGGAACGGTACAGATGCGACACACCGTTGAGGCGATTCATCTGGAGAATGGGAAGGCCAATGCGGTCACGATATTCAATCAACGAACAAAAGAATCAAGAGTTGAGCAAGCGGATCACATTGTAGCGAATGTGACGGTTCAAGATTTGATGCGACTACTTGGCGATCAGGCTCCGTCAGGCTATAGCGATCGAGTTAGCAATCTCAAACCACCCTCGGGCGCGTTCGTTATTTATCTCGGCGTCGATCAATCAGCCATTCCAAAAGATTGTCCGCCGCATTTGCAGTTTCTCTACGATCCCGACGGTCCCGTGGGTGAAAATAATTCTCTCTTCGTCTCCGTTAGCAAACCCGGTGATGGCCGCGCACCCGATGGCAAAGCAACTATAGTCGCGTCGTCATTTGTGGATGCCGATCGGTGGTGGCAGGTCAAAGATGATCCGATCGCTTATGCCGCGTTAAAACAGGAGTTCACTGAAACAGCGATCGCACATCTGGCGCTGTACTTTGATTTGGAGGGCACCATTGTCTATCAAGAAGCAGGAACACCGCTGACATTTTGGCGCTACACCGCACGGGAAAAAGGCTTCGTCGGAGGCGTTGGAATGCGCGTCCCCACCTTTGGACCTTTTGGGTTTGCAAACCGCACCCCGATCGGCAATCTCTGGCTCGTCGGCGACTCCACCCATCCCGGAGAAGGCACCGCAGGCGTGAGCTATTCTGCATTAACGGTCGTTCGTCAAATTGAGGCGCTTGGATCTAAAGTGTGATCTAGGGTAAGGGCGATCGATTTGACTTGATGATCGGTCGTTCTAGTAGGGAGAATGATTCACTAGAGGTGAGGCTCTGCCAACGTTTTAAGCGACATTATCGGTGACTTCGTGCTTCGATCGTTTGCTTCAGCTTTTGCGCCTGCCGCCTGCCATTCCATGATGCAGTGGGTTACGCTAGAAGAGACTGTTTACGGGTCTATGGACTAGAGTATGCAAGCTTATGATTAAAGATGCCAACAGATTAGACTTATCCATAAATTTACAAGCGCTACTGTGACTGGGTTTAAAGAAATCTGACCCAGTTTATTTATTGACCAATAAATTACTTGATAACACAA
>JAYUJY010000012.1:0-9903 GCA_043764895.1 Synechococcales cyanobacterium
GACGTAAGTCCAACGAGTAAGGCTGCATTATATTGTTTCTAAATCTAATCTAAATATCTCCACATAATAGAGTACCTCACTAGGCCAGTAATGGCTATAAGCCATGACTCACACACAAGCACAATCAACCTCATCGTCCCGATCGTTTACAGAACAGATATCATAGCCGATCGAGCATTGCTTTCGGAGGATGATCTCCTAATAGATAAAGTGCTTGGCGCAAGTTCACCAATCCCTGACGATTGATTTTAAATTCTGCGATCGTTGCACGACCAATATCAGTCAGACCAATCATGATGTGGCGGTAATCCGTTGACTAGCCATGATTTACAGGTTTCAACTTGAGTTGCCTCATCAGTTCTGGAAGAGACACCGATCGCAGTTGGGCCAGTTGAGCTAAATCTTGAATTCGTGCTGCGTCGAGTAATTCAATCCGATCGTTTAAATCACACAATTCTTGAAGTTCAAGTTCATTAATAGTGGTAGCTTGTCTCTTTTTAACCAACTCACTAAATCGAGTTTGTAATTCAACCGGAATGCAATACGTCACTCGATGTAGCAAATCAGATTCAGTCTTAGAGAGATTAGGTGCCTGACGCTGCCCCCGAACTTGTAAGACTTGACGAATCAACACATCTAACTCAGTCTCCGGCATCTTCTGGATGGCTAACAGGATCTGTTCAGGGGAGATCTGGATTTCGATCGGGCTAAACGTCATAGCAAGAAGGCTCCATGCAACGATGCGTTGGGCATATTGACTATAACAAATTCCGCCATACATCATCACTTATCATTCAACTTCGCGAGATTAATCATGACCTACACACCAGCGCAAATCAACCTCATCGTCCCGATCGGAACCCAAGTCGTCACCCAAATCGAAACCCAATCCCCTAAAGGCAGCGTCGGCACCATCATCCAAATCCCCACCGACGGCAACCACACCTACCGCATCCAACTTCCCACAGGCATAGTAGTCTCACTCAAGCGCCACGAATTCAACATCCGTAAACAATTCCAATCCGAAGGACTCATCACCTCACTTGCCGATCGCAATCTCGAAGATCACGTCATCTACCGCGTCATCATTGGTTCCCGTGCTTACGGACTTGACGACGAACACTCCGACACCGATCGCAGAGGCATCTATCTCCCCCCTGCCGACCTGCACTGGTCCCTTTATGGCGTCCCGGAACAATTGGAAAATAACGAAGCTCAGGAATGCTTTTGGGAATTGCAAAAGTTTCTTGTCCTGTGTCTCAAAGCCAATCCAAACGTGTTGGAATGTTTATACTCGCCACTGGTGGAAATCTGTC
The DNA here is from genome assembly GCA_043764895.1 of Synechococcales cyanobacterium. Taxonomy (GTDB): domain Bacteria; phylum Cyanobacteriota; class Cyanobacteriia; order Leptolyngbyales; family Leptolyngbyaceae; genus JAAFJU01. The sequence continues at coordinate 1,317 of JAYUJY010000012.1, forward strand.
ATCCGATCGCCCAGGAACTATTGGACATTCGACAGATCTTCCTATCAAAACTGATTTACCAAACCTACAATAGCTATGTTCTTTCTCAGTTCAAAAAGATGGGACAAGATCTCCGAAACCAAGGCAGCATCAGACCCAAACACGCCATGCATTTGATTCGGCTGTTGTTATCAGGCATCACCATTCTTCGGGAAGGCTTCGTCCCTGTGCAAATCGATCATCACCGATCGGCATTACTTAATATCAAATACCAACAAACCTCATGGGAAGACGTAAACGCATGGCGCTTGCAACTCCATGAAGAATTCGATCGCGCCTTCACCCAAACAACGCTTCCCGATCGCCCTAACTACGACCAAGCCAACGCATATTTGCTAAAAGCCCGTCGTACAATGATTTGAGCCAATCCAAAACCATAATGCTAGACCCAAAAATCATCACCCAACTGCAAGCCATCGTCGCCGCCCAACCTTACCCGATCGCCTTCGCAACCCTTAGCGGTTCACATATTTATGGCTTCCCATCGCCGGACTCTGACTACGATCTACGCGGCGTTCACATTTTGCCAATAGAAACGATCGTTGGACTCACTCCCGGTAAAGAAACAATAGAAACCAGCAAACAATTTCCTGGACTAGAACTCGATCTCGTCACCCACGAACTCCAAAAATTCATGGGTCTCATGCTCAAAAAAAATGGCTACGTTTTAGAGCAACTCTTGTCGCCTATTGTCTTATCCACCACTCCCATCCACGAAGAACTTTGTGCGATCGCCCCCGCCTGCATCACCCGCTATCACAGCCACCACTACCTCGGCTTTGCCCAAACGGAATGGCGACTATTTAGCAAACAAAATCCCTTGCGGGTAAAGCCGTTACTTTACGTGTACCGAGTTCTGCTCACGGGGATTCACCTGATGCAGACTGGCGAAATAGAACCAAATCTTATCAAGCTCAACCAAAAATTTGGATTAGAAAAAATTGATGAGTTGATTTCGATCAAGATTGCTGGGATAGAGAAAAGTGAAACTGGAGTGATTAACTTGGAATTTCATCAAGATGCATTCATCCGACTGCTAGCGGAACTAGAAACAGAACGCGATCGGAGTCATCTTCCCACCGATCCCACCGCCAAACCCGCCCTAAACGATCTCCTCCTCCGCGTGCGGTTAAATCCATGAAATCTAAGCCTACTTGGTTTCTATACCTCATTCGCTGCGCAGACAATTCATTGTATACCGGGATTACCATTGACCTCGATAGGCGTTTCACTGAACATCAAAGCCAGGGCAAAAAATGTGCGAAATATCTACGCGGAAAATCACCCCTAACACTCGTTTTTACAACCGAAGTCGGCACTAAATCTGACGCCTCTCGTTTAGAATTGCGTCTAAAAAAGTGCCCTAAAGCAACCAAGGAAAAATTAGTCGCAGGATTGATTGCAGTAGAGTCGATTCAACACCATTAATTAGATGATCAACAACTGATTAGATGATCAACAACTATTTATAAACGATCCAGCATTCGCTATGCTGATTAAGATCCGTTATCATTCACATCATGTCATCCGAACTCTACACCAACCCCGTAAAGCAACTCTTTCAGCAGGGCGATCCAGATTTGATTCAAGACTGGTCTAGCTATCTTGCTCTCGGCATCACCGCCAAAAACATTAGTGAACTAGCGAAGCTATCGATCGATCGACAGCTATTAGAATCAGAAGAAGAGTCGGGCTGGGCTTCTATTCACGCTTGGCGAACGTTGGGCGTGCTGAGTGTGACGGCGGGGGAGGCGGCAGTTTTGCCCTTGATTGTGGTGTTACAGCAGTTGAGTGGGGAGGAACAGGAGATTGATGTTGATGAAATACCGGATTTTGACTGGGTTTCTGAGGAGCTGCCGTTGGTTTTTGGGCACATCGGGCGGACGGCTTTACCTGCACTGCAAGCCTGTTTAGTCGATGCCCATGCGTCTAGTCGAACCCGAGAGAATGGGGTGGTGTCGATCGCAGAAATTGGCCGAAAGCATCCGGATGCGCGGCTTGACTGTGTGACAATTTTGACGCAGCAGTTGGAAAAATTTGACGACAACACCTCTGATTTTAATGGTTTTTTGGTGATGGTCTTGGTGGGAACGCTAAGGGCTGTCGAGTCGGCGGCGACCATTGAACAGACGTTTCTGGCCGATCGAGTCACATCAGATCTCATTCAAAATTGGGACGAAGCACAGGTTTTTCTCGGACTGAAAGCAGCCCCAGATTTTAGCAGCCAATTATCAGAGTTACTGACCTCCCCGCTCAAGCCGGATAACACCAAGGCGATCGATAAAGTCCCGTTCTACAGTACCGTTCCCAAGTCCAAAGCACAGGCTAAGCGTAAATCACAAAGCCAATCTCGCAAGAAAAACCGTCCGAAAAAATAGACTGATTTCGTTGGGTTTGGGGCACGGCGAGCCATGCCCCTACAGATCCGGGTTCCAGAGGTGGTAGGAGTATGACTGTGCCGTGCCCAAAGTGACTTTAATAATGGTCTTATTTACGCGCTGCATACCAGAGAAACTCCGCCACCCAGCAGCGATCATTCGCTACGAAAAGTTTTGCTCCTCCCAGATAGAACTTCTAATCGCGTTAGTCGAAGGTGACGCGATAGAGTTCAAAGCATTCGTGAGGTTTATGTTTCTTGACTTTTGCGCCGACAGATTTGAAGAGTTTTTCCCAGTCGCTGAGGGGATGAAGCATGACTTCTGCGCCGAGATAAGTTTCTAAAATTGCCCAGTTTTCAGCAATCTCATGATCGGGATTCACCACATCAAATACAAAACTACCGCCCGGTTTTAGCACTGTTTTCACCGATCGCATCACGTCTTTCCAATCGTCTAAATCGCCGTAGCAACTCACCCCTGTCGCGATCGCCCAGTCAAAGAAATCCGGCTCGTAGTCGAGTAGATTGGCAGGGGCTTGCTGAATGCCCTTGAAGAGCTTGGAGTTGAGCTGGGGGGCGCGGGCGCTGATGATGGTTTTGGCGACGGTGCTGATGTCATGGCCGTAGTAGTAAGCGTTCCACTCGCGCCAGCACGGGAAGACCAGAAAGCTCAATCCGCAGCCGATATCCAGACATCGATCGTTTTTAGCGGGTTTGATGAGATCCCAAAACGGAGATGCCAAACGGTTTTGGAGTTTTCCAGCCGCCCAGTCTTGAAAGAGTGACATGGATTCGACTTCGGGCGGCAAGCTCACCGGATCTCGGCGATATTCGCGATCGAAGCGGGCGGCGATGGCGGAGAACTGGTCTCCGTGGTCGGCAAGTTTAGGAATTTCCACAGAGGATTTTAAACACTGAAGGGACGAGTCGATCAGTTCGATCGAACTGTATTCAGTCTACCGTCCTCTGAGTGCCAGACTAAAATTCTTCCGATAGCGGGGGTTGATCGCGAAGCAGGCAGGCCACAGGAGCGTCAGCAAAACACGCCCAGTCGTAAAGTTGGTTTGGCGAAATCCAGACCAGAACTTCCATGCACCTGTTATGTAGATGGCGGTGACGGCGATTTTGAGCAAGGTAATGATCATAAAGGTAAGCCGTTAGGGGTTGAATTATTATGAATAAGTATCAGCCCTATTATGCAGAAAAAAACGGCGGATTGGTTAATCCAGATGGGTCCAGTACGAGACTAGCCATTATAAATAACGCCCTACTTTTCTAAACCCCCATCAAGAGGCCCACTAGCATCCCAATTCTGGGGGCTTCGGAAATTCATGTCCCCTCAGAATTGGGGGCTAGGGGGCTTCTTCGCTTGGGACATTAAAATGTAAATGTCGTCCGAACTACAGGCACAAACACGGTGTTATTTTGTCGAAATCCCTCGGGGTTGAACACCACAAATGCCCCCGGCGTGATGCTGATGTTATCGGTGATGCGAAGGTTGAGATAGCCTTCTAAATGAAAGGGCGTTGCCGTTTCTGGATCGACGCCTCGTCCCCCCGTCGAGATTCGGCTGAGGGGCTGCCCAAACAAAATCCCCGCCGATCCGCCTTTGGTAATCACATCTTTGATATGAATGCCTGCGATCCAACTGAGAAAGTTAGTGGAAGCATTTACCTTGACCAAATTACTCGCAATATAGGTGGCCGACCCGGCCAGGGTGATTGTGGGTGAAATTCGGAATGCTGCCGATAGCCCCAGAGTATCTACGTTGATGCCTTGGTTTGCCACCGCACCTAGGACACTGCCGCCTGCTGCCAACTCTGCACCAGTGGGAGCAAAGACCACCGCTGCAACATCCGCCGTGGATAGCCCCGTTCCCAGAATATTGATTTGGTGATAGCTATGGGCGTAGTTGAGGGCGAGATCTAGCTGCTTCGTAGGTTTAACGGTAAGTTGGGCCGCAGCGATGTAGCTACCCCCACCAATTCCTGCACCCAAGGGCGTGCCGGGGAATCCTGCATTGTTGGGCAATGCCGCATTGACGCTCCCATACAAGGCTCGCAAGTCGATCGCGTCAGAGATATTCCAAATCACCCCACCCGCCGACGCTAGCCCAGTTTGGGAGGTGCCACCCGATAGACGATGAGACGCAGGCAACGTGCCGAACCGAGACAGCGCACCTTGTCCTTCACCCGCAAAGGGCAGAATCGCCGGAAAAGCGTCCGACACTTCGGCACTGGTCCCCGCAAATAGCGTTATCTTCTTGGCCACTGGGAAAATATAGAGGAGCTTGTAAAGACTGACGGCATTGTTGCCACCTGACGCAGCCAGGGTTTGGGGATTCACCGTCGGGAACTGAGGCTCGTAGCCAAGACGGACATTGCTGGCATTCCCGAATACCGCGTCTCCATAACCCAACGTGCCTGCAATGCTACTTCCACCGGGAAAAACAGGGCTAGGTCCACCGCCAAAGTTGTGCGCCTGAAGTCCAGTAATTAGCAAATCTTTACCAGTAAAACTGGTGTTCAGATTGAGCCGCACTCGGTTGTTAAAAACGATGCTTGCATCTCGTCCCGCCGCCGGAGAAACTACAGGCCCTATTCCGTTGCCTAAAATATTGGTATTCGTATTGTTCAGAAATCCTGCATTGCCTCCGCCGTAAGCACCGTAGGCTGTGGCAACGCTAAAGATCGCTTCGCCGGATAGCTTAGTAGTGGTGGAGAACTGCTGTTTTTCTAGCGTTGCGGTTCGGCCTTCAATTCCATCCACTCGACCGCGCAGGGTCGCAAGTTCAGCGCTGAATTGTTCTTGCAATTTACGAATTGTGGCGAGGTCTTCTTTCTTCGCACTGTCCGCCGTCGATGCAGCAATTAAGTCATTGATGCGATCCATACAGGCATTCAACCCGGCGGCAAACTCGTATCGGGTGATGGCTCGATTGCCGCGATAGGTCTTGTCGGGATAGCCCGCAATGCAGCCATAGCGTTCAACGAGGGATTGCAATGCCTGAAAGGCCCAATCGGTGGGTTTGACATCTGAAAGCTGGGAGACCGATGTGACTTGTGCAGTCGAGTCACTGGTGTCCACATCATCCGGCGATCGCTGTACTGGGGCTGATAAAAATGTTGGGGAAGCGTCTGGCTGAGCTGAAGTCGGGTGAGCTTGGGCTATTGCTGGGGTTACCATTTGCGCTGAGCCTGCCAAGAAACACAGAATGGCTGCACTTCTGCCTGATCCAGCGTTAATAAACCATTGCACAAATCCTTTGACGAACAGGGGGGCATTAGATTTCACGATCAATCCTCAACTATTTTTTGATTACGAAAACAAGCCGAGATCAGGTACGTAACGTTTCGGGCTGATTACGAAGGGAAATATGTAACTACGCTAGACGATCGCGATCAACAGTTAGCCTATAGTGAATCAGCCTAATAGTGTGCTGTAATATTTCTAAGCTAATATTTGCACCGTTAGAGGCGATCGCGCTCAGTAAAAAACTAATGCATCACTTAGGACTTTCTCTATGAAGCCTTTTGGGTAAAGCTGTTCTCACTCTGCCGTTCAATTCATTTCAAATAAGTGCTCCCAACTCTGGGGTCATTTTGGGTAATAAACAGTACGATGAATACATCAAAGCCAAGCAGTCGTAGAATAAAACAATGAAAAAAATCGCATTAGTTACTGGTTCGAGCCGAGGACTGGGCAAAAGTACCGCGTTGAATCTGGCCAAAAAAGGGGTCGATGTCGTTGTCACTTATCACAGCAATGAGGAGGAAGCAAAAAAGGTTGTTGCAGAAATTCAACAGCTTGGGGCAAAGGCCGTCGCACTGCAATTGAATACGGCAAATACTAAAACATTTGATGCCTTTGTGATGCAAATCCAGCAGTCACTTAAAGAGACCTGGCAGACCGATCGATTTGATTTTCTGGTCAATAATGCTGGGACGGGGATTCATGCTTCTTTTGCCGAGACCACTGAAGAAGATTTTGACCATTTGATGAATATTCACGTCAAAGGCGTTTTCTTTCTCACCCAAAAACTACTGCCATTGATTAATGACGGCGGGCGAATTGTTAATCTGTCGTCGGGATTAACTCGAATCATTGCGCCCGGTTATGCCGCTTATGCCACGATGAAAGGCGCGATGGAGACTTTAACGAAATACATGGCCAAGGAATTAGGGTCGAGACAGATCGCGGTCAATATCGTTGCTCCAGGCGCGATCGAAACTGATTTCGGCGGCGGTATGGTTCGCGATAACCCCGAGATGAATCAATTCCTCGCTTCAACTACGGCGCTGGGACGGGTGGGTCTGCCGGATGATATCGGCGGCGCGATCGCGTCACTATTATCGGAAGATAATCAGTGGGTCAATGCCCAAAGAATTGAAGTTTCTGGCGGTCAGTCGATCTAATTGAAACTTATTTCAGTACAAAGTTTGCAACAACAACCTGTGGAGATATTAGGCGAAGGGTGTAATAGGCATAAGGGAAAGAACCACTAACGGAGGCCACAAATGCAATGACTGAAGAATACACGCCAGGATACACAAAAACAGCTAGTAATTTCATGGCTCAACGATCGGCCTTGAGTCATGCCAAGTTCTTATTGCCTCATCTTGACACTGCATCACGACTGCTCGATTGCGGTTGTGGCCCAGGTTCAATGAGCTGTGATTTTGCCACGATCGTCGTTTCCGGCCATGTCGAAGGAATTGACCAGGAACAATCGCAGATTGAGCTAGCCCGCGCCCGTGCCTCAGAACAAGGGCTGACGAATGCGACATTTTCGATCGGCTCTATCTACGATTTGCCTTACCCTGACGCATCATTTAATGTCGTCTTTGCTCACGCCATTTTTGAACATATTGCTTCCCCTGAAAAAGCGTTGGCCGAGATGTTACGGGTGCTTGAACCGGGGGGCTTGGTGGCTATTCGCAGCCCGGACTGGGGCGGTTTTATTGTTGGCCCAGAAATACCGGGTCTTCAGGCGGCGATCGATCGCTATGCTGATCTCCAACTCACCAACGGGGGCAACCCACACGTCGGTCGCAAACTTTCGCGTCTATTACGAACATCGGGTTTTGACACCGTGCGATTTTCGGCGACCTATGATTGTTCTCAAGCCCCATCGCTCATTGCCGATGTAATGGCCTTAAAACTTGGTGACACCGATGCAAATGCTTTGCGATCGTGGAGTGTCGATCCCGATGCCTTCTTCGCTCAGGCCTGGTGTGAAGTGCTCGGAACAAAACTGCCTGAAAATGTCCGGAGTATTGTTATTTAGGTTCTAGACCGAACTTCACTAGATGTAGTACATCAAATCTAACTGTCGCTTAGCTCGGGTCCGATCGCACAAGTCCTGCAAGGTGTAGCGCTGAAGAACCGACTGGGCGGATTGGCAGGCTTCGGTCCACAGTTCATCTACAACGGTCGATTCAATGGTCTGATCGGGCGTCTGCGTCTGCGATTCAACCCCTTCAAGGCAACTCACTACTTCATAGAGCGATATTTTCCTCGGTTCTCTAACCAACAAATAACCGCCTTTGGCTCCCCGCTGCGATCGCACTAACCCTGCCCGCCGAAGAATCGCGAGAAGCTGCTCTAAATAGCGATCGGGGATGTTTTGTTGGGCCGAGATTTGCCGAATTTGGATGGGTTCACCCTGGTCATAGTGGAGGGCAAGTTCGAGGAGAGCAAGCAGGGCGTACTCGCTTTTGCAGGACAGTTCCACGGACATCACCTAAGATTTCACAGCATTTATTATACTCCGGTTCTCCGATCGTGAATCGGGACATTCGACGGTATCAGGTTTAGAACGCCAGGACTTTTCGCTACCCATGCATTGAGAGTTCGATCGGAGGCTCCGTTGGGCATTCTACTAGAGTGAAACTAGAGATAACTTAAGCCATGAAAGCGATTGTATCCAGTGGACTGTTAATTGCCGCCGTCGTCTGTGGAATGACTGAACATGCGATTGCTCAAGTGGTTCCAGATTTGGCGTTGCTGAAAATAGGTATGAATCTATCAAACCAAGTTCTTAGAAAGTTCATCCAGCTTAAGTCCTAGTTTGGAAAATAAAATTATTCATACCTATTTTCAGCAACGCCAGGTAATGTATCTAATAATAAAATTTCGAGATCTCATGCAATTTCGCTGAAATTTTATTAA
>JAYUJY010000013.1:0-9758 GCA_043764895.1 Synechococcales cyanobacterium
GACGACGGCAACGCTGAAAAAACCCAGGGCGTCGCGGCCTTTTGGTACCAAGCTCAAGCCCAGCCCTTCGCCCAATTCATGCACGACGTCATCACCCAACAACTAGGCCGATCGTCCGATGGAATTTACTGGAATAACTTGGCGCTTACTCGTCCTGCGATCGCCCCATCGATTATGTTGGAGTTGGGCTACATGATTCACCCAGATGAATATGACTGGATCACCCATCCTCAGGAACAGGAAAAACTAGCCCTTACTCTATCTGACGGCATCACCCAGTGGTTAACAGCGCGTCCCACTAGCAATTAGCCGATCGCAGCTTTTTGAAGAGCATAAAGCCCCGTTTGCATGTGCGATCGAACTTGCTCATAACAGGCGGCTACGTAATCGCGATCGAGACTCGCCTCGCGCCCGTAGCGTTTGAAGACAATGGGATCAAGCACACGGGTGTGAATCTTGACGGGAAACGGGATATTTGGCAGGGGACCGATGCCAAGTCCCCACGGCAAGCCGAGATAAATCGGAAAGGCGATGGGATCGATTCCGCCCAGCCACGGCATTCCCCACTCATGGAGCTGCTTCACCAGTGGGTAAATATTTTCTAAAATAATTAACGTATCGTGTGCGCCCCAGGAAATCATCGGCACGATCGGGATATCCCAACGCAACGCCAGCTTAATAAAGGCAGCATTGTCATTAAGACAAATGCGATCGCGTAGTCGATGGGGCCGAAAGACATCGGTAACGCCACCGGGATACACCAACACGCTGGCTCCAGACTTGTAGGCGGCTTCGGCCATTCTAGGGTGGGCAAGCACGGCCCCCATGCGCACGGCTAGTTCAACAACCTGTGGCACGGCCTGACTCACCTGAGTATGCATCAGCCCGTAGACCACTCGATCGACCCCAAAGCGCCGAAACCAGTCATACATCATCATGTGCATATCGGGAGCCGCCAAACCGCCATTATGCGACCCCACGATCAACACCTGCCCCACCGGAATCTTGTCCCATCCATCCGTCTGCACCCGAAAATAAGACTCATACAGCCCTTTCCATAACGGCATCATGGACTCGATATACCGTCGATCGCGCCCGTCTAGACTCCAGCCGCTATAAATCCCCTTTTCCCCGTCTGAATTCTGCATTCTCAATTCTCAATTCTCAATTTTCTAGTTCCTAACAAATTCAGTCGCCGCTGCAATACTAATTTTCCCTTGCGGCGTCACATAGGCCACTTCTGGGAAAAACTGATTCGGAACGCCTGAGGGTCCCCGTGCGACGAAATCGGCGATGCGGATTTGGGAGGGCTGCATTTGGGTGGCCATGATGACGGCTCCGGCGTTGCCATTGGCTCCAGCGTGAACGGTGCCGCGTAGTTTTCCCCAGACGAGGATGTCGCCGTCTGCGATCACATTACTGCCGGGATTCATGTCGCCCATGACGATGACGCTGCCGTCGTGACGGATTTCGGTGCCCGATCGCAGGGTCATTTGCAGATACAAGGGATCGGCTATGACGGTGCCGTCTTCACCGACGCGGGTGGTGAGGGTGGGATTGGTTTGGGTTTGTTCGATGGAGTAGCCGAGGGTGGCTCCGGCGATGGCGGTTTGGCGGCGGCTGGTGTAGATGCGTTTGATGCGGAGGTTGGCTTGGGTCAGGACGGTCGCGAGGTCTTGAAATTGGGTGGAGTCGAGGAGTCGATCGCCTGTGAGGATGCGGACGCTGGTGTTGGGTTTCCACGATCGGGCTTCGCCGTTGAGCCGTTGTTGAAGCTGTTGGATGAGTTCGCTCCATGCGTAGCTGATGGTGGAGCCTTCTTTTTTGAGATCGGGTGGGAGGAGCATCCAGACTACGCCTTTGTCGGTTTTGATGCGGACTTGGGCGTTGGGGTCTGGCGCTTTAGTCGGGGCTGGGGTTTCGGCAGTTGGCGCTTCGGCGGGTTCGGCTAAGGCAATTTCGACGGTTTCGCTTTCGAGGATGGATTCGGGGAGTTCTCCGAGGTCGTCGTTGAAGCGATCGGGTTCAGGCTTAGGATCGGGTTTGGGATTTGGGGCGGGGTTAGATACTTCGATCGCGCTGGTTTCGGGAGTCGTGGGTGGGACTTCGGTCGTAGAGGGCGGGACTTCGGGTGGGATGGCGGCAGAGGTCATGGGGATACGGTGCAGTTATAGATTGCAAAATATAGAAATGATGGACTCGAATCGGCGCTTATTGGATTTAACACGTATTGTAGTTAGATATCGTATTTCTTGATTAATTCTTATGGGCACCTCAATCACCGTCGATCGACAGAACTTTCAAGCTGAGGTTTTGGATAAGTCCCACGAAAAGCCTGTGCTGGTGGATTTTTATGCGACGTGGTGTGGGCCATGTAAGATGCTGATGCCGATGCTGGAGACGCTGGTGCAGGAGTATGATTTTGTGCTGGCGAAGGTGGATATTGATGCGAATCCTGAACTCGCTCAGCAGTATCAGGTGTCGGGGGTTCCGGATGTGCGACTGGTGATGGCGGGGGTGGTGAAGCCAGGATTTGTGGGGGTGTTGCCTGAGGCGCAGTTGCGTAAGCTGTTGGAGGGGTTGAATCTGAAGTCGGGGTTGAATGTGATTTTGGATGAGATTTTTGCGCAGGCGGATGCAGGGCAGGTATCGGAGGCGGAGGTGCGGCTTAGGGCATTGCTCAATCAGCATCCGGGGGATTATGAACTCATGTTGGAGGCGGCAAATTTTTATTTGGAGGGCGATCGGTTGGAGGACGCTGAGGTGCTGTTGGGGAAGATTCCGCAGTATGAGAAGGAGTATGCGGCACGGGCACGGGGAGTTCAGGCGTTGATTGAGCTGAAGCGGACGGCGGCGAAAGAGGTGATGAGCGATCTCGATGCGATTTATAATGCGGCGGGTCAGTCGGCGTTGGCACAGGACTATAAGGCGGCGTTTGAGGGTTTTTTGAGCTTGGTGGAGCGCGATCGGGCTTATCAGCAGGATGCGGGTCGGCGGGGGATGTTGGCGCTGTTTGATCTGCTGGGGAATGAGCATCCGCTGGTGACGCCGTATCGGAAGAAGTTGATGATGTTGCTTTACTAAGGTGAGGGGCTTTTTATGGACTTGATGCGATCGTTGCCGTTGGGATTATATCTGGAGACTCCGGTGACGTGGCTGCATCGGCTGGATCCTCGGGTGAAGCTAGGGTGGTTGATGAGCTTTTTGCTGTTGCCGCTGCTGGCGAGTTTGGAGTGGCGGCTGGGACTGTCTGCGGCGCTGATGGCGTTGACGGTGAGTGCGCGGATTCCGTTTCGGGTCTGGAAACAGCAGATGGGGTGGCTTTTGGCGCTGTGTTTGTATGTCTGTACGCTGATTTCGTTCGCACCGGATGGGCTAAACGCGGAACATCAACTTCGTCTACCTGCGGATGAAATTAAGTTCCTCCAACAGCCCTCAACGTTGCTTCCGGCAGAACCTACGAAGCCTTGGTATCAAACAATTGGGGGCAGTCCAAAATCGGATGTGGCGGGCCTAGTTACAGCACCCATGCTTCCGGCTGCAACGGACTATCGCTACGTGTTGTTTCAGCATGGTGTGTTTACGATTACGAATCGATCGCTGTCGTTGGCCATTCGGTTCAGTACACTGTTGTTTACGTTGTTGTATAGTACGACGCTCTATTTACTCACGACGTCACCGGAAGAAATCACGGCCGGGTTGGAAGATCTAATGTCGCCGCTGAGACGATTTGGGGTTCCGGTGACGGAGATTGCGTTGACGTTAACGTTGTCGTTACGGTTTATTCCACTGGTGTTGGAAGAGTTTCAAAACTTAGTGCGATCGATTCGGACTCGGGCGATCGATTGGAAAAAGTTAGGGATGAAACGTAGTGTGCAGATTGGTCTGACGGTGGCTGAGCGATTGGTGAAAAACCTACTGCTGCGATCGGAGCAGATTGCGAGTGCGATGATGGTGCGAGGCTTTACAAGTCCGAATGAGCACCGGGTGGAGTGGCATCAGTTGAAATTGTCGTGGCGAGATGCGATCGCGCTTTCGGGGTTGGGATTGGTGTGGGTGGGACGGTTTGTGTTTGGGGGTGAGGGGTAGGGACGATCGGTTCTAGTCTGTTGTCCATGAGGGGATCCATTATACCTGACCTTTTTGAGTTATTGAACCAAATCAAAGCGTCGCCGGGACTTTATTTAGGTCATCCTGCGGTGACAGATTTGTTTATATTCTTGAATGGCTATGAGTTTGCACGATCGCAGTTACACGTTGAACTGACGGCTCAGGAAGAACAGTTTTATGATGAGTTCCAGCCTTGGCTTCAGCGAAAACTAGGGATGACGAGTGTTACGTCTTGGGCAAAGTTGATTATGTTGTCCTGTCATGATGAAAAGGCGGGATTTGAACGGTTTTTTCAGTTACTGGATCAGTTTACGCAGGAGTCGATCGCCTCTTCGTTGATAACGGCTTAGAGGATCGATAGGCTTTCCTTCCTAAATGATCGAAAGTCAATCGTAGATCATCGTCCTTTGGGTGGCTTAGGGTGAGGCGATCGGCTGTGATGATCGTGCGCGTGGAACAGGTTCTAGGATTCATTCTGAGAAGAAGGGTTCCATTAGGATTAGCAGTTCAGGAAGCTTGTTTTGAACGACATCCCAAATCACCTCGTAGTCAAGCTGATCATATTCATGTACGATCACGTTTTGCATTCCAATAATTTCACGCCAGGGAATCGCGGGATGTTGGTCACGGAATTCGGTCGAGATGCGTCTAGCGGCTTCCCCGATAATCGTAATTTGGTAAAGAATCGCAGATAGCTTTTCATCGTTGGCCTCTAGCTCTGTGCGATCGATTCTGTGGGTATAGCGGAGGATTCGCCGAATAGCAGCTTGGATATCAATGAGGGATTCTGAATCACGCGGCATAGATAGTTTTTGCGGAGTCTAGGATGTTTTTGCGTCTTAGCCAGTTTTCACTTCGATCGATCGCAGATTTGATGATGAGGTCTACTTCACGATCGAAAAGGATTTTGAGTTCGTCTTGCATTTGTAGGGTTTCGGTGAGTCCTCGTTTTGCATCGGGTGCGAAGGTGACAAGGATGTCGATGTCACTATCGGGACGAAAGTCTTCCCGCAAAACAGAGCCAAATAACGAGAATTCGGCGATCTGCCAGCGTTGGCAAAATTCGGCGATCGCGGTCATGGGGAGTTCTATGGCGGACGCTATCATGTCGGCAGAGTCTCCTTTTGCGAGAGGCTTTTAAGTCTATTTTAGCTTGTGAATGGACGATCGGGTCACGGTGCGATCACATCGTTTGGCATGGAGAAGGACGATCGCTATCAGTTGATGCGTGTTGGCTGGAAAGGTTTGAAACGGGTCTACTATATTGTTCTGCATTTTGCCATCAAAGAGGAGAAAGTGTGGCTACAGCAAAATACAACTGATATTGACGTGGGAAAAGAGTTACTAGAATTTGGTATTCCTAATAAAGATATTGTGATGGGTTTAATCCTCCTTACAAAAGACCCTACACGGGCTATGGTGTGGCTTAGTCGGTTATCTCCTGTTTTGAACAAATTCTGTGACGCTTTCAGGATGACTATGCGCGACATTAGAAAAAGTAAAAAGTAAAGGGGCAAATGTAGAAAAACTCACCCTATCTCAGACAAGGTGAGTTTTTGATGTTTGGGTAATAAAATTTATTACTTTCTGAAGATTACTCCTGCACCCCTTGCATCAAAACCGGCGGGAAATGTAGTGTTACTATCAGCCTGCGCCATGTATAACTTCGCCTCGCTTAAATCCGCCCCGCTTAAATCCGCCCCGCTTAAATCCGCCCCGCCTAACTTCGCCTTTCTTAAATCCGCCCCGCCTAACTTCGCCCCGCGTAAATCCGCCTGGAATAAATCCGCCTCGCCTAACTTCGCATTGCTTAAATCCGCCCCGAGTAACTTCGCACTGCGTAAATCCGCCAAGCTTAAATCCGACAAGCTTAAATCCGCCAAGCTTAAATCCGCCCCGAGTAACTGCGCACTGCGTAAATCCGCCCCGCCTAACTTCGCACTACGTAAATCCGCCTGGAATAAGTCCGCCTCGCCTAACTTCGCCCTGCGTAAATCCGCCCCGCTTAACTTCGCCCCGCGTAAATCCGCCCCGATTAACTTCGCCCTGCGTAAATCCGCCCCGAGTAACTTCGCCCCGAGTAACTTCGCCCCGCTTAAATCCGACAAGCCTAAATCCGACAAGCTTAAATCCGCCAAGCTTAAATCCGCCCCGATTAACTTCGCCCCGAGTAACTGCGCCCCGCTTAAATCCGCCTCGCCTAAATCCGCCTTGCGTAAATCCGCCCCGCTTAAATCCGCCCTTCTTAAATTCGCCCTAATTAAATACGCCCTTCTTAAATCCGCCCCGCTTAAATCCGCCTTGCTTAAATCCGCCTTGACAAGAAACTTATCACCTTTAAGCGCTCGAGAAAGAGTCGCTTGATCAAACGCATAGGAAGGACTAGGATTGAGGAAGAGAACCCCACTGAATGCTGAAAATGCTACAACTAGCATCGGCAGAAAACTCACAGACTGTTGGACTTTAGACTTCATGTAATTAGCCATGAGCTAACCCTTAGATTTTTGTAACCCTACACGAAGAATATACAGGATAGAAAGGATTCATGACAGCCCAAGCTTCTAACTAGTTCAGGCTTTTACGTAATAGTCTGGATATTTATCCTTTCTTTACTTTAATCTGGTGGCGGGGCTGAATGCAGGGTGAGGAAGGACGATGATTCTTGCTCCAGTAAAGCTGAATGGGTTATGGGGGAGGTGCGATTTTCCAAGGGAAAGGCTCTTTATCAGCAGAAAGGTAATACCAAGACTGTCGCTGATATCGATCGATTGATTCAAGAACTCTCTTAGATTGGATCGCGATCGACCTTCCCATAACCGCGATCGATCTACCGATGGACAAAGTAGCTGAGTTCTGCCAGAAGTGGCAAGTCACCGAGTTTGCTCTATTTGGCTCTGTCCTGCGCGACGACTTTTGCTTCGATCGCAGCAATATCAACGTGATGGTGTAAGTTCACCCAGAAAGTCCCAATGAGCACCGGGTAGAGTGGCATCAGTTGAAGCTATCGTGGCGAGATGCGATCGCGCTGTCGGGGTTAGGGTTAGTGTGGGGTAGGACGGTTTGTGTTTGGGGGTGAGGGGTAGAGGTGCGATCGTAGGTTGTCAGATGTTGAGATTAAGCAATCTTGCGTGAATCATCCGACAACCCAATGGCACAATAACGGGTCTTGTTCTAAAGCAGAAGGGACTAATCTTGACATGGGAAAACTCTATGCCTTCCCCCTTTCCAGGAATGAATCCCTATCTCGAAAATCCTGAACTCTGGACAGAAGTGCATCACCGATTCATCAGTGCGATCGCGACCTCCATAGAAGGTTCACTGCCGCCCAGCTATCGCGTCGCGATCGAGAAACGAATCTATAACCAAGTGCCAGAAGATTCAGTTTTAATCGGAATTCCTGATGTGTCAGTGGTCTCCAGACGATCGAGTTACTTAGAAATTCGAGATAGTGCGTTCGGGTAATGCCATGGTCATTTTGGAGTTGCAAGATTTGTTGCTCACGCTATACAACCAAGCCCGATATGATCTAGCGATCGACTATGCCCAAAATCCAGTTCCGCAGCTTCCAGAGGGCGATCGATCGTGGTGTCATGAGATGTTGAGCGCCGCAGGACGAAGATAGATTTGCATAGGAAAATATACATTTATTGTGATGATGGTTTATTCCGGGATGGCGCGAATCTTTGTATTATAGTAAAGATAAATAATATTGACTGAAACGCTCGCCTTTCAATATTTGATGATTTGTTGTTTATTTATATTTTATGAGTTGCTGATGACCTTCGATCGGACGTAAACGATCGGCTTCCCTAGCGATCAATAGGATTGATATACTGGGAGAAACTTCGAGGCCCTTTCTACCTATGACCAGCGCGATCGCCGATAAAGCCCAACTCCGCAGTCTGCTTAAGGAAATCCTAGTAGAGCTTCTCCAGGACCGTGATGAAGAAATTTCCACCCTTCTTACGGAAGTGATGGAAGAAATTTCCATGGCTAATGCGATCGAAGAAGGTGAGGCAACGGAACTCGTCAGCCGCGATGCCATTTTCAAGATTCTTCAAGCAACCCCATGAACGTTGAATTTCGCAAAAGTTTCGAGTGTGATCTCCTCGAAATTAATCAAAAATCACTTCTCGAAAAAATCCAATCGACGATCGAACTCGTGGAAACAATTGCCATACCCTCAGATATCCCAAACCTCAAAAAGCTCAAAACTAAAGGAAACTACTACCGTATTCGCATCGGAAATTATCGGATTGGCTTGACACTCAAAGACGACACTTTTACGTTTGTCAGAGTCCTACCTCGAAAGGACATATACCGTTATTTCCCTTGACGGAAATAATTAATTGATTCGATCGTCCTCAAGCTTCACGTCAGATTATTCGATCGTCCCTCAACCGTTTCTGGGTCGCGATCGGACTTTGGGTGGAGCAATCGAAACTTCAGAAACTAACCAACGGCTGCGGGACTCGTATTTTGCTGATGCTGAAGCACTCGGACTTCTTCTAAGGATAGTCCTGTGCTGGACGCAATAACGTTAAGGTCTAGGCCAACTTGTAAAAGATTAAGGGCGATCGATCGTTGTTTTTTGGATTCTCCACTGGTTTCACCTTCGGCAAAGATGGAACGATAGACGCTGGATTCTTGCATAATGTCTCTCCGAAGAACTTTGTAAATGATCTCGTCCTCTAATTTTAACCCAGCAAGTATCGCTAAGGAATCGGCAGGTGTTGTCAACCATAAAATCGATCGATTTGTGATGTGCAATCATAGCGCACAAAATGGAGGAGTTTCGATGCTCTTAGCTCTAGAAAAGTCGATCGAACCTCTAAGGCAAGACCGATCGTTACTCTGATCGGAATCAATCTCACTTCAACTCCTTCGTTAATTTTGCTCAACCCCTTCGTTGAGTATTGGATAAGGTCGTAAGTTCGGCGGTTAAATTTTGACGAGCTTGGGTTTCGTAAGCGTGCAGTTCGCGGCACTGGTAAAGCCGATCGCGACCTAGAAACTGTTGAAGAACGCGCGATCGTCCGGTGCGGTAAGCCTCATCACTGACCCAATAGTATTCTCGGCGGATGGCGAGGGCGTAGGTTTGGTACCGATCGGGCGGCGTTCCCAAAATAGAAAGATCGCAGTCTAAAAGGGCTTGGCAATCGAGGTCTTGCGGATCTGAATGATGGGATTGGGTGGCAAGAATCAGGTGCGAAATGCGATCGAGTTGGGCAGTTGGAATCCCAAGTTTTGAGAGCGAACTTACCGCCCATTCAGCACTTCTTACTTCGTTATCGCTTCGACGCGGATCATAAATGGCATCATGAAACCAAACAGCAAGCGTAACACAAACGCGATCGTCTAGATGAA
The DNA here is from genome assembly GCA_043764895.1 of Synechococcales cyanobacterium. Classification (GTDB taxonomy): domain Bacteria; phylum Cyanobacteriota; class Cyanobacteriia; order Leptolyngbyales; family Leptolyngbyaceae; genus JAAFJU01. The sequence goes on from JAYUJY010000013.1 coordinate 9,478, forward strand.
TGGTTTCGAGTAAGGTGAGCATTTGCTGGAGATGCTGGAGATTGTGGTAGTGACGCAATGGCGATTGGTACGCTTTGCAAAGATGTTGGAAAAGTTGAGTAGCGGGGCGGGGTGGGAGTTTAAGGCGATCGATCGTCCGGTTCCAGGTGGTCGTGAGAAATTCCATAGTCGATCGAGGGATTATACGTCACCTCCCTTTTTAAGGAGGTTAGTGTCATGCGGCGTAAATTAAGTCAGGTATTCAGAACCTCTCCGTTAGGTTTGGGGCACGGCAAGCCATG
>JAYUJY010000014.1:0-9707 GCA_043764895.1 Synechococcales cyanobacterium
CGGCGAGCTTCCTCTTGGGCGAGCATGATCACCTTAATGGCTTTTTCTGTGAAGCGTTCAAACATGGCTTTTTGCAATACCTGCTACGTTGCTGGTACCAAAAATTCTAACACAGCCAAATTGGGGAAATGTGATCTAGGATCATCAACAATGGGTGGCAATAACCGAACTATCTTTAAATCATGCCTCTAAAAATTCGGTTATCAACCCTGGCAGGTCTGGGTAATTTTGACGTAGCTAATTTCTTTCCTGTCGCTGTCAGATTGTGCTGGAAACACCCCTGTTTCGTCAAGTATCTATAAAAAATAATCAAATTACCAGGGTCGATCGTTTGCTAGAACACGTTTTGAGTCTGTTTCAAGTCTATTTTTCGAGAAGATGCTGGTATTTTGCGCTTTGGAGTCCTCCTGTCCAGAGAATGAGTGCATCTTCTTTGGTGTCTGAATAATATTTTTTGCGGCGCCCCGCTTCTTCAAATCCCAGCGATGCATACAGGTCGATCGCGGCTGTATTACTGGCCCGAACTTCTAAGGTGGCGCGCTTCATCTCACGAACGATCGCCAGCCTGAGCAGTTCTTTTAGCACCTGACGGGCATAGCCTTGTCGCAAATGCGCGGGATGCGTCCCTAGAACGGTGATATGAGCCTCATCCACGATCGCCCACACACAGCCATAGGACACCAATACTTCTTCCTCAAATATTAAAACAATGTCACTGTTGGGGCTGTCAATCTCCCTTAGATACTGGTCCCGGCTCCAGAGTTTCCCAAAGCACAGCCGATCGAGATCCACGAGAACCTCCGCGTCATCTGTCGTTGCAATTCGTAGGTATGGCACCATTTCTTAAACCCTTCACGGCCCAAACGACGATACACTATATAACTGTGAAAATTAACGCAGTTCATTATTTAGCGCAGTAAGGCATTCATGGTCGCAACTCCTCTCAAGATTTCAGCCCCAGCGGCAGCAGGCTCGATCGCTCAAGCAACCGCCCATCAGTACTTGATCGACGCCACGTCCGCCAATCAATCGCTTCTTCCACTGACGGCCAAAGTCAACGCTCTGGATCATCTCGAAATCGGGGGTTGCGATGTAGTTGAACTTGCAGAACGATTTGGGACGTCGCTTTATATTCTGGACGAAACTACCATTCGGACGGCCTGCCAGCAATATCGCGATGCATTCAAAACGCATTATCCCGGCGAGTCCTTAGTTATTTATGCCTCAAAAGCGTTGAACTGTTTAGCCATCTGCGCGATCGTAGCTTCTGAAGGGTTAGGCATTGATGTCGTGTCGGGAGGCGAACTCCATACGGCGACCCTAGCGGGCGTTCCGGCTGCAAAGACCTATCTGCACGGCAACAACAAATCCATCGAAGAACTTCAAATGGCGATCGATCGCGGCGTCACAGTGATCGTAGACAACTGGGAAGAGTTGAAATCCCTGGCGAGCTTGACCAAAATCTCACAGAAAACCACGCGCATTATGCTGCGGCTGACTCCTGGCATTGAATGTCATACGCATGAATACATCAAGACCGGACGCATTGATAGCAAATTTGGCTTCGATCGGAACCAAGTCGATGCCGTCTTTGATTTTGTCTTAGCGAATCCCAGCTTGGCGTTTGTCGGCCTGCACGCTCACATTGGATCCCAGATTTTTGAACTCAAACCCCATGAGGATCTCGGTGGGGTCATGGTCGATTGGCTAACCAAAGCCGCCGCCAAGGGCTTGAACATTGCTGAACTGAATATCGGCGGCGGGTTAGGCATACGCTACACCGAACAGGATGATCCACCTAGTATTGAGGAATGGGTGAAGGTGGTGTGTGAGTCGGTGGTGGCCGCGTGCAGGGCGGAAAATATTGCGCTTCCGAAGCTCATCTCAGAACCCGGTCGATCGCTGGTGGGAACCGCTGGCATTACGGCGTACCGCGTCGGCGGCCAAAAGGAGATCCCCGGAATTCGCACTTACCTCAGCGTAGACGGTGGCATGTCCGACAATCCGCGCCCTATTACCTACGAGTCGCTTTACCGCAGCATCCTGGCCAATCGCATGTCGAGTCCCATGACTGAAACGGTGACGATCGCGGGCAAACACTGTGAATCGGGTGATGTGTTGATTAAAGATGCTCAATTGCCCAAGGCTGAGTTTGGCGATATCTTGGTGGTAATGGACACAGGCGCATACAACTACAGCATGTCGTCGAATTACAATCGCATTGGACGTCCAACGGCGGTGCTGGTGAATAACGCTCAAGCCCACGTCATTCTTGAACGCGAAACCTTAGAAGACTTGCTCCGTCACGATCGACTTCCGGATTACCTTAAATCTTAGTCTTTCTCCAATTTCCCCTTTTAATCTAGCCTTTTGCCCTTTCGCGACACTCCCCTCCCCCAATGATCGATTCCGTTACCCAATGGCTATCTAACCAGGGCATAGCGGGATCGCTATTGATGTTTTGGTGGTCTCATCTGAATCGGATTATTGATTTGGGGCTGCTGCTACTACTGATCTACGTGATGTTGTTAATCGTGGGTGAGCGGCGAACGCTGTGGATGGTTAGGGGATTTATTGCGTTGATGTTTGCGGCATCGATTAGTCGGCAGTTTTCGCTCACGTTTTTAAGTTTTGTCTTAAATAACCTCGTGATCGGCAGTGCTGTGGCGATGGCATTTATTTTGCAGTCGGAGTTTCGGCGGTTTTTGGAGCTGCTGGGTCGAGGGGATCTGCGGCAGTTGCTTCAGCCCGCTCGTCGATCGCCGACGCGATCCAGCAGTGGCATTGATGAGATTGTCGATGCGGTCAAAGATCTCTCCCAAAACCGAACGGGGGCGCTCATGATTCTAGAACTAGAGGGTGGCATTGATGAGCGGGATTTTTCGGTGCCGGGGGTGAAGATTAATGCTGAGCTTTCGAGAGAGCTGATCCAAACCATTTTTCAACCCTCAACGCTCTTGCATGATGGGGCGGTCCTGATTCGAGAACGTCGTCTTGTTTCGGCTGGGGTGATTTTACCGTTGTCTGAGCGGACGGCTTCTCGGCAATTGGGGACGCGCCACCGGGCGGCGATGGGCATTACTGAGCGGGTGGAGAACTGTGTCTGCATTGTGGTGTCGGAAGAGACGGGTTCCATTTCTCTCGTGGAGCGTGGCATTCTCAACCGTCCGCTCACCAGCAGCAAACTCAAGGAGCTTCTAGAGGAAAAATTTGAGACCGAGGGCGATCGAACGGACGGAAAATCACAAGTCCGACACTGGGCCGATCGTGCCCGATCGCGCGGACAATTTATCCTGCGTCAACTGCGTAAACGCTGAGCGGTGATGGCGATAAGTCTCATGATCTCTTAACGAAAGAATCGTTGCTATTCTTATTTCAATAAAATTGCCGAAAAAAATGATCCGATCGGCGCATTTTCGCCCATTGTAATGAAGTGATTTTCCAGGTATTGGTGTTCACCCCCTATGAGTGCGAAATGAGTGCGAAGCAACTTCTCCAAGAACTCCCCCTCGATCTGATGCGCGATCGGCTTCCCCGTCATGTGGCGGTCATTATGGATGGCAACGGGCGCTGGGCCAAACGTCGAGCTTTACCGCGAATTATGGGACACCGCCGTGGGGTGGATGTCCTAAAAAAACTGCTACGAACCTGCCGGGACTGGGGGGTGGGCGCGCTGACGGCCTATGCATTCTCAACGGAAAATTGGGGTCGGCCTACGGAGGAAGTCGAGTTTTTGATGACGTTGTTTGAGCGCGTGCTGCGTCAGGAACTTCGAGAAATGATGTCCGAAAACGTGCGGATTCGCTTTGCTGGAAATCTCACGGCCTTGCCGACGTCTCTGAGGGCGCAAATCGATCGCGCTGTCGAGATGACCAGCACCAACACCGGAATCCAGTTCACGGTCGCCACCAACTACGGCGGACGGCAGGAAATCATGCAGGCGGTCAAAGCGATCGCGGCTCAGGTTCGGTCAGGACAACTTGAACTCGACGACATCGACGAATCGGTTTTTGAGCAACATCTTTACACTAAAGGCATTTGCGATCCGGATCTATTGATTCGGACCAGCGGTGAAATGCGCATTAGCAACTTCCTGCTCTGGCAAATGGCCTACGCCGAAATCTACGTCACTGATACCATGTGGCCTGACTTCGATCGAACCCAATTCCACGCGGCGCTCCGGGATTATCAAAGTCGGGAGCGACGCTTTGGGAAAGTCGGGACGACGCTTTAGGATTTGGGCTTAGGTTTCATGGGGCCAAAGTGGGTTTTATAAATTGCATGGGCAATCGGAACCGCAGAAGTGGCCCCAAACCCGCCGTTTTCGACGACCACGGCTATTGCGATTTGTGGATCTTTGACAGGACCATAGCCGACGTACAGCGCATTATCGGCCCCGTTGGACACCTCTGCCGTCCCGGTTTTTCCGGCGGTGGGTGGGATAGAACCGTCGTTGAGCTGTTGGGCGGTGCCGCCATTTACGACGGCCTGTAATCCTTCCTGGAGAATTTTTAGCGTGCTGGGCTGGAGTCCGATCGCTTCAGGCTGCATGTTCGCAAGCAGAGTCTGTTGGCTCATCAAATGGGGTTTGACGCGTTTGCCGCCGTTCGCCACTGCACTGATCATAACGGCCATTTCCAAGGGCGTGACTTGCACTAACCCCTGTCCGATCGCCGTCATGACTGTATCGCCGCCGTACCAAGGTTCTTTGTAATATTTTTCCTTGGAGGCCGGAGTGGGCAGATAGCCTTCGCTCTCACCGTCTAGATTAATCGGACTGGTGGTGATGCCTAGGTTGCGGCCCCACTTTCGCATTTCTTCAGGACCAACGGCTAGCCCGACTTGGTAGAAAAAGGTGTTGCTACTAACGGCCATCGCTTCCTTAAAGCCGATTTCCCCGTAGCCACTGCCATGCTCATGAAACAGTGCGCCGCCGACGTTGATGGCGTTGGCGGTCATGATGGTGGAGTCGGGTTGATATTTGCCTGATTCAAGGGCCGCGATCGTTGAAATAATTTTAAAGGTGCTGGCGGGCGGATAGGGCTGAAGGGCGCGGTTGAGCAGCGGTTTATCCGATGATTGCAGCTTATCCCAATCCGCTTGAGAAATTTTTCGGGTGAAGACATTGGGGTCAAAGGTTGGACCGCTGGCCATCGCCAAAATAGCCCCTGTTTTGACATCCATTACGACCGCCGCTCCTCGCCGTCCAGCCAGTGCTTCCTCCGCCGCTTTTTGTAGTTTGAGATCCAAGGTAAGCTGGAGAGACTGGCCGGGAACAGGGCTTTGGGTTCCAAGGACTTTGATTTCTTTGCCCATGGAATCGACTTCAATTAGACGGTTGCCCCACTTGCCTCGCAAATCCGAATCGGCTAACCGTTCGATGCCCATTTGGCCGACGATCATTCCGGTGGGAAAGTCGGGATTCTTCTTCATGTCGTCTTCGGTCGCTTCTCCGATGTAGCCTAGAAGATGAGCGGCGATCGGGCCATTGGGATAGATGCGGCTGGCGTCGGACTGGATTTCTAGACCTGGAATGGCGGTATTTTCTGCGAGGGTAATGAAGGCTTGAGGCTGGAGATTGCGATAAATCCGGATGGGAACGGCGGACTCGTAGCCGACTTTTTTGATGTCGGCCATAATTTTATCCGACGGGATGTCCAGAATTTTGCTGAGATGATTGGCGGTGATGATCCATTGCTGGGGCGTTTGTTCACGGGGATAAAGATAGAGCGATCGAGTGACTTGATTGGCGGCTAAGCTTAGGCCATTTCGATCGGTAACAGGACCGCGATCGGACACCATGGGAATGGGCCGAATTCGGTTGTGCTGAGCTAGTTCTCGGTTGTAGGTGCCCTGGATAATTTGAAGCTGCACCAGTCTCAGCATGGGCAAACTCAGCACCAGCGTTGCAAATCCCAATAGAAATGCAGCCCGGTTGCCTCGATTGAGACGAGACTTGACGCGAAATTGAGGAGAGGCGCTGCGGGACGAAGACGGAAATCCAATGCTCATGACGATGCCTAGCTGACGTTCAGGATTGAGATGAAGAGACTTACGAGCGATCTTACGATTTTTAGTCGCTAGGGAAGTATGGCACAGTGTTCGCAAGAGATGGGAGATGATCCGGATGAATTGAACATCTCAAAACATTCAGACTTTAAGTCCTTCTTGTAATTCCTTTATAGCGTGAATGTCAAAGGATTAAAATGTGTTTTAGCATGAATTCCCGCCCTTTTTTAAAGGGATCATTATGGATATCAAATGACGGGTTAAAGAGACTGAATGGATAGGTTTAACTCATCTGACGAAGATAAAATTCAGGCTAATTGGTATCTCTCACGACAGCACTGAAACTGTGTTGTTCTTCCAGAAAAGTTTGAATCATGGCGAGGTCTTGAACCATTCGATCGAGCAGGCAACTGTGTTCAGTCCGTGCATGTTCAGTCCGTGCATGTTCAGGCCGTGCATGTTCGGTGCTGCTTTCTTGAGTGCGTATGTTTTGGGTAAGTTTGCCGCTGCGGGCTTGGTGCTCTAGCAAACTGGCGTGCTGATACAAATCAAAAAACCCAATGTTTCCGCTGGATCCTTTGAGTTTGTGGGCAAGATGTTCGATCGTCGGCAGGTTGGATTCGAGGATAGCGAGGGATAGAAGTTGCAGTTGAGTTTTGGTCTCAACAAAAAATATTTTGAGTAATTCTACCTCAAATTCTTCATTGCCGTCTGAAAGGGCATGAAGCTGTTTCCAATCGATCGGAATGGTGCGAGTGGCAGTGGTGGCAGTGGCGGCAGCAGTAGATGACATAGATCTCGGTTTTGAAAACAGGGTGTCCTAGCGTAAGGCGTCTCAGTGCAGGGCCTGCTTCAGTGTGCCCGTCCGATCGGTGAAACAGTGCCGGAGTTTCGGGCATTTCCTCCATATATTTACGTTCTTTACGAAGCGTATGAAGCTGTAGACTGTGCAAAATTACGGATTTTTTGATTCGTCTGGGGGTTTTCGTTAGTGATCGATCGGGCCTGGGCACGTTGACCTTACATCACACAACTCTATGGAGTACAGTCCGGTATGAGCCAGCAAGCGAGAATTTCGCTCTCCACCAAAGATGTTATCCACATTGAAGGATTTCAGGGAACAGCGTCTATTTTTAAAAACGATTCCACCCTGCGGATTCGGGGCATTTTGCAGCAGTTACAGAACGCCTTTGCGCAATCTGGGATGGACGTGAGCGAAATCAACGCCCTCATGGAGCAAGGGATTCCTTGTGAAGTGCTTCAGCCCAATACGCCCGATTGGCAGATGGGGGCTTTGCGTCTGAGCCTGGACTTCCAGCCCGGAGCGGTATCGTTGTCCAACGTATCATCGTCGCCGATGGCAAGCACGATAGAGATGCAAAGTATTGCAGCACCCAATATTGCAGTACCCGCAGCACTCCTAGCTGCTCCGATCGCCACGACCATTGTGGCTAAGATGCCTGAATCTCCGATCGATTTGATGATGGGCCTTGATGAAGATTTGGATCTTGATTTCAATCTAGGGTCAGACCTAGAGCTTGAACTGCCAGATGACCCAAGCGACGATTTTGGCGACGATCTAAGCGACGAGTTGGATAGTGCGTTGGGCGCTGAGCTTGGCGATGACGACTTAATTGCAGATGACGACTTGATCGCAGGATTAGATAGTTCCTTCGGCGATGATCTAGGCGGACTCTCCCGAGAAGAATCCGGCGCGAATACCCTGGGCGAAGAGGTCTTTGATCTCTCTGGCTTTGAGGGAGAGAGCGATCTCGGACTTGGAGACAGTCTTGATCTTTCAGGTCTCGGCGATCTAGATGGCCTGGGTCTTATGGAAGACGATGTGCTCTCGAATGACCTTTCGTTGGGTTTCGATAGCCAAGTCGTTATGACTGACAACTTAGCTGACCTGAGCAATCCTTGGGATCCGCTCAGCGACTTGGACGACATGATGCTCCAAAGTAGCCACAGCTAGAAAGTCACAGCTAAATCCATAGGGGTTGGAATGATGAGCCTAAACTCTAATCAGAATAGGCTTTGATCCATTATTGCGACCCGATCGAGCCATAATTAAAGATTCCAACCTTAACTTCGAGCCAGACTTACCCAAGATACTGGCTCTTTTTCATAGGAATTACTAAGATTAGACCTGCATCAATCTTTTAATGACCTGTATGGACGGTTTTTACCCATTTAAGGCGTTTTGGAAAGATGGCCATCCGAAGAGTCACGGTGCCGACGATCGCAAACCAATGCATCATGTAAACGAAGCCTTGCAGCGCCTGAATGATCGTCAATCCCCAACCTTGCCACCCATTGTCATAACCTCCGCCGTTGGCCAGCCGTTGGCGTCGAATCCCTCGGGTCGTGCTCGCCACAAAAAAGACAAAGGTCAGGAGTGAAAGCGGGGTCAGCATGAGGCTGTGATGATATTTCAACGCCAGCAGAAAATCTGGAATCGCCGCCATGGGCATGAAGTACTGCATCATCCAAAATACAGATAGGTCAACGGTCTTGCGCGTTCCCATCCGGTTTCGCAAGATGAACCGCCAGTAATCTAGGTAGCGTTGGTGTCCGCCTTCACCCCAGCGGTTGCGTTGATGCCACAGGGATTTAGCGGTGGTGACGCCTTCTTCGTAGACAGCAGGAACCGTGAGGCAATGGATATCCCATCGATTCAGGTGCAATCTGAACGTCAGATCTAAATCGTCTGTGATGGTTTCTTCGTTCCAACCGCCGCATTCAACCAAGGCCGATCGCCGCACAAATTGACCATTTCCGCGCAGTTCGCCCACGCCGCCCACTGCAATCCGCTGCTGTTGCATGAAGGCATCTAGCAACATTTCGGCATGTTGACCTTTGACCCAGAAATTGTTGGCGTCAGGCGATCCGGGAATTTCAAATTGAGCGATCGCTTTACGGAGTTGGATGGCACCGATGCGATCGTGGTTCAGAAATAACGGCAGCGTTTTTTGCAAAAAGTCAGGCTGAATCCGCGCATCCGCGTCAAAGACCACCAGAAATTCGCCACGCGTTTTTGCAAAGACTTGATTCAGCGCGCCCGATTTGCCACCGCTGGCACCCGCCGATCGACGGAACAGGTTCAGTTGAGGAAATTCTTGGCGGAGGGCGATCAAAATATCTGAAGTTCGATCGCTGCTCGCATCATCCACAATCCAGAGTTCATAGCGATCGGACGGATAGTCCAAGTTGCACAGGTTCCGTACCAGTGCCTCAATCACAAATTCCTCATTCTTAGCGCTCACGAGCAGCGTAACCATCGGAGGGACGGGAGCATCTGCGGTCAACGCCATCGGCTGAGTCACTTGAAGGGTTGGCTTTGAGGTGAAGGCCCGCAGCATGTGCAACGCCATCAATCCCGACACGCCGCACACCAGCCAAAATCCGATCGTCAAAGTGTGGACCATCAGCATGACGCCCCACGTTCCCGTTATGAGAAAAGCGGCTTTCAGTCGCCGCCCTTCAAACCCGTCATCAAGCGGCGATGGATCAAAGGGATCAAATCCATCAAAATAATCGCCCTCAGACTCTGAATCAAGGGCGATCGTGTCGCTCAGGTCCAGAAGACCCTGACGATCGACTAGGCTATACTCCGGCTCCGGCGAGGAAGCGCTTTCGTGCCAGGAATTCTCCGACATAGGTAACACTATTCAAAACCCAATACTTATCGAGTCCCT
>JAYUJY010000015.1:0-9703 GCA_043764895.1 Synechococcales cyanobacterium
GTCAAGAGGCTCTTGCAATCCGTATATTGGGCGATGGAGGTTATTTTTGCGGCACTCATACACCAGTTCCCGCGCAAAAAATAGGTTTCCTTCCATTCCAGGGATACAAAAAATCGGCGATTCAGTGCCCTCTGTCCGAAGCGCAATAACTTTGTCATAAACGATCGGTGATGAATCTCGAAGTAATGCTGACAATTGACGAATGGTGGGCGATTGAAACAAAATATTCACCGGAAGCGATCGGGTCCAGCGTTCTTCAATCTGCACGAGCATCTGCAAAATCAAAAGCGAATGTCCGCCCAGATCAAAGAAATTATCCGTAACGCTGAGACTGGGAACTCCGAGAAGTGTACCCCACAGTTCCACTAGCCATGCCTCTGTCGAATCCTGTGGTTGCACGATATCAGCGCGATCGCCCGCTTGTTCCAGGGGTGAAGGCAATACGTTTCGATCGACTTTTCCATTAACGGTGAGAGGAAAGCTTGGCATTGGAATGAAAAATACTGGAACCATATAGTTCGGCAGTTGAGTCTGCAAAAACGATCGAATCTCCGCCGTTGAGAGCACACAATTGGGAGACAATACGAAGTATGCGGCTAAGGCTTTTTGACCAGGTTGCGTTTCAATGGCTATGACGATCGCTTGTTGGATATCAGGGCGCGATTCTAGGACATGCTCGATTTCTCCGAGTTCAATCCGGAACCCCCGAATCTTCACCTGAAAGTCCCGTCGCCCCACAAATTCGATTGCCCCATCCGATCGATAACGCACCACGTCGCCTGTACTATAGATCCGATCGTCACTGTCTTGAATAAAGGGATTTGGAATGAATTTGTCTCGGGTTTTCTCCGGTTGGTTTAGATAGCCTTGGGCCACACCAGCACCGCCAATGTAAAGCTCCCCTGAAATTCCAACGGGAACAGGATTGCGATAGCGATCGAGAATGTAGGTTTTGACCTTGTTCAGGGGACGACCAATGGGAATTTCGCATTGGTCCCAGGTGAAGCCCTCGACGGCAGGCTCGTAGAGGGTCGCGCTCACGGTTGTTTCGGTAGGGCCATAGGTATTGAGCCAGCGCACCGTTGAGGGGACGAGTTCACACCACTGCTGATACAGACTTTTAGAGGCTTTCTCACCGCCCACAACCACAAGACGGACGGACGCGGGAAGGCTGCGATCGAGTTGCCCCAGACCCCGCACCAGTTCATGCCAAAAGGCAGTGGGCAAGTCCAGCAGGGTGACTTGGTGCCGATCGACGAAGGTGAGAAATTCAGTGATGGAAGCAGCGATGATCTCCGATCGCAACACCAAGGTCGAACCTGTTACGAGGGTGGGGTATAACTCTTCGATGATGATGTCAAAACTCATACTTGAGAATTGCAGCATCCGATCGGAGGGCTGTAGCGCAAAGGCATCCCGCATCGCAAAACAATGATTGACGAGTGCTTGGTGGGGAATGAGGACGCCTTTAGGGTTTCCGGTGGAGCCAGAGGTGTAGATGACATATGCCAAGGTGTCGGGTGTGCTGAAGTGGATTGGATGGGTGCTGGAGTGGGCGGAGATGGTCGGCCAGTCTCGATCGAGACAAACAACATGACCCTGGAAGTCTTGGGGGACTACAGTGGAATGGAGGCTTGCTTGGGTCAGTAAAATCGGCGTCTGGCAATCGTTGATCTGATACATCCGTCGATCATGAGGATAGGCCGGGTCCAAGGGTAGGTAGGCGGCTCCCGCTTTCAAAACCCCAAGGAAAGCAATCACCATTTCAGGCGATCGATCGGTGCAAATACCAATGATGGGAGTAGGCTGTGAAGGGTGTGGTGCAATGCCTAAGCTCCGGAGATAGTGGGCGAGTTGATTAGCCCGGTGATTCAGTTCTTGATAGGTCAGTTCTTGGATCTCAAGATTAGGGTTGAGGTAACGCAGTGCAATGGCATTCGGAGTCCGTTCGACTTGTTGTTCAATATGGTGATGAATGCAGTCATTAATCGAAGATTCTGGGAAGAATTGACGGTCTGTTTGATTCCAATCAATAAGAAGCTGATGCTTTTCGGGTTCTGTAAGAATAGGCAGTTGTGAGATCACCGCATCTAGGTCTTGCGTCATTCCATCCAATAGACATTGATAATGTCCCATCAATCGTTCTAATGTTTCTAGCTTAAAAAGCTTAGAGCCACAGGACAGACTAATATACCAACTGTCTTCTGTAAAAACGATCGAAAAATCGAGATTGGACGAGACATCTAAAGACAAAACATCAGACAACTGCAAGGCATCAATATCCACTGAAAATCGAAGAGAATTTAGTGGATATTCTTTAAAGACGCGCTCGAACAACGATCGGCAAACGTCTCGACCTGTTTGATTAGGATGAACTTCAGACTGCAACACAAATGATGGGGATCTCATTGGGGCCGTGCTGACTGGGCAGTCTGATTCAGGTAGATGTACGTTAATAGTGCTGTGAGTTTCATCCGTGTAGCGATAGAGCAATATCTTAAAGGTTGCCAGTAAAACAGCTTCTATTGAAATTTCGGATGATCCACGGAGAATCTCTTCTACCCTCGATCGCAGATCGGTTCGCAGTGGCAGTTGCAGGTGGAAAAAGTCTTTGTTTCGATCGGCTGTTTCTGACTGAAATCTATTATCCAATGTGTTAAGAACAGACAGATTTGAGATTGACATATGCGACCTAGAATTTGTTCCAGTTTCTAGGTCAGGAGAAGTATTTTGATTCCATTTCATCTAAAATCACCGTCTAAAGTAAGGTTGATAAGACTATATGTTGATATATTGAAGAAATAGACCGAAAAATGTCTCAAAGAGATGGACCTAAACCGACCTGTATTACTGACAGGTAACCGTCGTAATTTTGTAAGATATGGGTCAATGCTTAAGGCTTTTGCACAGAGTGACTTCTAAGAATCTGCCTTGTATTTCGCGATCGCAATGTTGACACAATTTTTGAAAGGAAATTGTAAAATGCAGAAACTAGAGCGTTGTATAAAACTGCCCAGTTCGGGACAAGTAATATACTCTACTTAATTTATATGCTTTGTCACACCACGAGATCTACCTGTTGCATCTTCAAAAAATCGTTGTTTTAAATTAACTCAATCTCTAAAACCCCTGTCTAAAAAAGGCTTTGACAAAAAGAGGGAAGAGCTGTGGAGAAGTAGAATTGGTCACAAGATATAGTCCAGACATCACCGTGCTGGCACACTAGTAGCTCCCATTGCGATCGTGACACGATTGACCCGCTTATCACCTGTTTGAGTCCTATGATTGAGTAGACGGAAAACAACGTTTTAAAATTTATTGGAGGAAATAGAATCATTATAAGATACGATGATACGTAAATTAATTACGTAAATATACTACCCCATAATCTAGATTTAATATCGCCTGTGGCAAATTTTGTACATAAGATAGTTCAATACGCATCCTTGTTTCATTGTCACTTAAGCGTCACTCAAGAGCACTCACCATGGCAAACTCTGGACTCTCAAAACCCGCTCTCATCATCGCCAGTCTAACCGGAATTGCCGCGATCGCCGGAGGAACCATCGCCATAGTCCAACCTAACGAGGATCCAACTCCGATCGTCAGCACCACCACCAATAGCCCCTCAACCGCCCCCACGCTTACCACCCCAAAACTCAACCCTCCAACCGCCAAAACCGCCAAACTCAAGCCATCCCAATCAGACAATTCCCAACCCGAAAACTCGCAACCCGAAGCTTCACTGCCTGCCGAAAAACCTGAAGCCGAAAAACCTGACATCGAAAAACCTGCAAGCCAACCCATCAAATCTTCGCGGACTGTAGAAAACTGCGAAACGACCATGGCCCGAGTCGAAGACCCCAGTCCCCCCGCGAACATTCGATCGAAACCCAACGGCACCACATCCGACACTATTGTCGGCACCGTCAAAAACGGCACATACCTCACCGTCATCGACGAACAATCCGACTGGTACAAAATCTCCACCCCCCAAAAAGGCTGGATCGCCAAACGCATCACCGCCCACGGTTGCAACACCAAAACCGAACGCGTCACCTTTGGCCGCAATGAAACCTACACCGCGCTCACCGACGAATTCATCGGGACCGGAATCCACGACTACCGACTCCGACTCCTTAAAGGTCAAAAGCTCCGAGTCTTTGCCCAAAAAGGACCCCTCCCCACAATCGTCGCCCCCGATGGTCGAGAGCTAAATACCCTCACCGACGAAGCTGCCGTTTGGTCAGGAACCTTAACGGTATCCGGTGACTATAAGGTGATTTACAACTCCAACTTTAAGGGCTATAAATACGCGACTGAGATCGAGGCGCGATCGTAGAGCGTTCCAGCCCCAGCGAAGGCGGCATCAGCGGAATAACTTGAAGCGATTGCGATCGGACTAAGCTCTCCAAGTCTGAATTCCCCGTACAAAACAGCACCGTCTTCATCTCGTCGATCAAAATTTCCGTCAGCGATCGCACCGCCTCTTCAGACTCATTCGCCGCCTGCAAAAAGGGCAACGCAAACCCCGCCAAATCCGCCCCCAGTGCCACACACTTAGCCGCATCTAGCCCCGATCGCAACCCACCAGACGCAATCAGCGGAATACTCTTCGAGATCCCCCGCACCTGTCGAATGCAGTCCGCCGTCGGAATGCCCCAATCCGAGAAAGTCTCCCCAAGGCGATGTTGGCGAGCATCTAGGGCACGACCGCCTTCGACCTTGGCCCAAGACGTTCCCCCGGCCCCAGCTACATCGATCGCCCGCACCCCACAGTCGATCAGTCGTTTGGCCAGCTTCCCGGAGATGCCGTTACCGACTTCCTTAGCGATCACAGGCACAGTTAGGCGTTCGCAGAGGATTTCTAAGTGGTCAAAGATATTTTTAAAATTTCGATCGCCCCGGCTTTGGACCGCTTCTTGCAACGGGTTTAGGTGCAAAATCAACGCATCGGCCTCCAGCAAATCGATCGCCGCCAAACACTCATCCAGACCATAGCTATAGTTGAGCTGCACCGCTCCGATATTGGCAAACAGCAACGCATCGGGAGCCAGTCGGCGGATTTTGAAACTATCCGAGAGTTCGGGCTTCTCCAAGGCTACCCGCTGAGATCCCACGCCCATGGCCAGTCGGTATTCCTGCGCGATCGTCGCCAACCTAAAATTAATCGTCTTCGCCAATTCAGTTCCACCCGTCATCGAAGAAATTAACAGCGGCGCATGAAGTTCCCGGTTCAGAAACTGCGTAGACAAATCCACCTCCGCCCAATCCAGCTCCGGCAGACACACATGCTCAAAGCGATACTGCTCTAGCCCCGTCGTTATCCCACTCTGGACATCATCCTCTAGACAAACTCGAAGATGATCGGCTTTGCGAGATTGAGTCTCATCGGCATTGGATAGCCTTTCAGGGTGTGAAATTTTTATATCTGACATTTTAATCCTCATCTAAAAATAAATTCTAAACAGATCCTTTTAACAGTTCAACCCCATCGCGACCATGCACTTCCGAAAAGTACACTCTAACTCTTTCTTCTTTCGAGGTCGGCAACCGTTTTCCGACAAAATCCGGTTGAATCGGAACTTCTCGATGACCTCGATCGATCAGCACCGCCAACCGAATCACACTAGGCCGACCATGATCGTTCATCGCATCAAGGGCTGCGCGCACCGTTCGCCCCTTGTAAATCACATCATCAACCAACACGACATGCTTTCCGGCTAAATCTACCGGAATATCGGTCTTTTCCGGAGTCCGAGCGCCGATCCGATCGAGGTCATCCCGATAAAAGGTAATATCCAAAGACCCAACCGGAACTTGAATCTCTTCTAAGTGCTGAATCTGCATCGACAAACGACGGGCCAGTGGAACACCGCGCGTGTGAATCCCAATCAAAACGAGATTCCGAAGATCGCCCGCTTTTTCGACGATTTGGGATGCGAGACGTGTGATGGTCCGCTTGGATTCTTGAGGCGTGAGAATTTCGATCGCTTCGGGAGGCATGGGGAAGATATGAATGGGAACAGCTAGTTGAATTATATGAATAAACTTGTGAACAACCCTTGGATGAATCTCCTGATTGATTGCGATCCAGGCGTGGATGATGCGATCGCGCTTCTTCTGGCCTTCGGGTCGCCCGAACTCAATCTCCTCGGCATCACCACCGTCGGCGGAAATGTCCCCCTCGTTCACACCCAAACCAATGCCCGCAAAATCTGCGAACTGGCTCAAGTTTTCGATATTCCGGTTGCAGCAGGGTGCGGACGTCCACTGGTCCGATCGCGCGTGACGACGGCAGAGTACGTCCATGGCGCAACCGGACTCGGGCAACTGACCTTACCTGCGCCCACGCTCCCGCTCCATCCCCAGCACGGCGTAGATTTCCTCATCGACACCCTGATTAATGCCCCCAACCCCGTTCATCTAGCCACCCTCGGTCCCTTAACTAATCTCGCCGTAGCCCTCGTCAAAAATCCCGAGATTGCACCCAAAATACAATCCCTGACGGTCATGGGCGGCGCTATTACCCACGGCAATATCACCCCTTCAGCAGAGTTTAATTTCTACTGCGACCCTCATGCCGCGCAGGTCGTGTTTAACGCAGGATTGCCGTTGACAATGATCGGGCTAGATGTCACCCACCAGGCGATCGCCACACCAGAACGACTCGCAAAAATTCGGGCCATCGAGGGTCCGATCGGCACCACCGTCGCCCAGCTTTTGGAGCACTACAGCCTGCACGATATTCAGCAGTATGGCTTTGCGGGTGCGCCGTTGCATGACCCCTGCGTCATCGCGTATTTGCTCAAGCCGGAGCTATTTCAATCCCGGCGCTGCTGTGTCGAAATCGAGACTCAGAGTGACGCTAGCCTAGGCCGATCGATCGTTGATTTTTACAGAGTCTCTGGACGCGAACCCAATGCTACGGTAGTGACGGCGATTGACAGCGACGGGTTTTATGATTTGCTGTGCGATCGGCTGGCGCAGGTGCAAACTCGAATTTTAAACGGAGATAAGCTCCGGTTGGATTAGTCGTCTGCGGCTTAAATAATCCAGCGATTCAACGCCTCCTCGTTGGGTTTGGGGCACGGCGAGCCATGCCCCTACAGGTCTATCTTTCCAGAGATTGTAGGGGTTTGGCTTGCCGAACCCTAAACCCAACGAAGAAGAAATTAATGCGCCCATCATTTTGATTGATTTCAACAAAGGTTTTGTCCGCCGCGTGATATTACATTTATGTCGATCGATTAAGAAGTATTTATAAATATTGAGAAATCCCATAAACCCTAAGCAATCTCTTAAGATAAGACCCTCATCTCAACTTGCTTGTAAACACACCTGCCCTAAGCGCTGGAGTATTTTATGAATAGCTCGACCGTCAAAACCTTACAATCATTGCGTCGCTATCGGTTGGTGTGTAACCTCTCCTTTGGGGACATTTACGGCCAGATTATTACGTGGCTGTTGGTCATCTTCCTGAGTTTGGCTGCTGCCATGGCCATGATGGGAGCGAGTCGTCCCGTTTATGCGCTGGCAACGGTGGGATTGATTTTTGTATTGTCACTGCCCTTTTTGCTCTTCGCCTTTGTGACAACGCTGCTGAATAATGTCGAAATCTGTGAAACGGAGAGTCAAGCTCAACCGAAGTCGGCATCCAATCCAGAGTCCACCACGGAAGTCTCTAGCGGAGTGCAGCGTCCAGCCATGGGTTAGCCCTTGAGAAATCCGGTTTAAACTCCGGCGGTGCGTTACAATCTCTGGGCACTTTATGGCTTCCCAGAGATTTGGTATCTTCCATGGCAGAGGAAACAAAACGTAATCGTTGGCTCCCCCGAATCGCTCTTATTTTCTTTGCCCTAGTGCTACTCGGAGCAGGCATTGCCCCCGCTATTGGTCCCCTCCTCGGCGGATCAAATGCGACCTCACCTCAGTCAACGGGAGCCTCGCCCGATGCCCAAAAAAACGAGCTTGAACGGACCCTCCAAGGCTATGAAGCCGTTCTTCAACGCGAACCCGAAAATCCCAATGCATTGCGCGGTGTGGTTGAAGTTAAGAGTAAGCTGGGCGATCTAAAAGGCACGATCGGGCCGTTAGAGAAATTGGTCAAGCTGAATCCGACGGTGACGGACTATGCAGTGTTGCTAGCACAGACCAAACAATATGTGGATCCAAAAGATAATGAAGGCCCCATTCAGGTTTACCGCGATGCGCTGAAAGCAAAGCCTGCGGACCTTAAAGTTTTAAGTGAATTGTCGCAGCTTTTAGTGAAACAAAATCGTCCTGAAGCGGCGATCGGTCTGTTGCAGGATACGTTGCGAGATGCCCCCAAGTTAAACCAAGCTAGTCCCGGCAGTGTTGACACGGTGGCAATTAGTGTTTTGTTGGGTCGCACGTTCGCGACTCAGAAGCGGTACGAGGAGTCTTACCGGGTCTTGGATACGGCCATTAAAGAAAAGCCGGATGATTTCCAAGCCTATCTAACCAAGGCTTTAGTGTTAAAAGAACAGGGTAAAGCAAGCGAAGCAAAACCTCTCTTTGAGAAAGCGACGAGTCTAGCTCCTGCTCAACTGAAAGATCAAATCGGTCTTCTCTCAGCGAGTCCCGCGCCTGCAAGCCCCAAACCTGAGTTACCCAAGCCTGAGTCATCAAAATCTCCTGAAACGCCTAAAGCCACTGAGGGTCAGAAACCTGGCGATGTGAAGAAGGAATAGAAAGAGAATGGATTGATTTAGATTTATTTAAAAAGGGAGACGATCGCATGTGTACGATCGTCTCCCTTTTTGTTGTGACCTACGTCTCAAACCTACGTCAACGCCTCAAGATAATCCCGCACCTGATTGCGACGCTTGGGCTGACGTAACTTCTGCAATGCTTTCGCTTCGATTTGACGCACGCGTTCACGAGATAGCTCTAGCGCGCGACCAATTTCAGCCAGCGAATAAGGCTGACCGTTGTCCAACCCAAACCGCATCTGAATCACATCCCGCTCCCGGCTGGTCAGATCCGCTATCAGCGTCATCAGATCTTTGCGCAACGATTCTCGCATCAGCAGATCTTCAGGCGACAACTCTTCGGTTTCCAGTAAATCGCCCAGTTCGGTATCTTTTTCCTTCCCAACTTTAGTTTCCAACGACACCGCACGAGGCACTTTCAACAACACCTCACGCACCATCTCTGCCGTCATCTCTAGCTCGATCGCAATATCTTCAATACTGGCAGTGCGACCTTTTTCTTGAGCAATTTTGCGCTGCGCTTTTTTGATTTTATTTAGCTTTTCAGTAATATGAACCGGAAGCCGAATCGTCCGACTCTGGGTCGCGATCGCTCGGGTAATCCCTTGACGAATCCACCAGTATGCATAGGTACTAAAGCGATAGCCTTTTGTGGGGTCAAACTTATCCACCGCACGCTCTAACCCCAAGGTCCCTTCTTGGATTAAGTCCAGCAGCTCTAAGCCCCGATTTTGATATTTCTTCGCAACGGACACCACCAGACGAAGATTCGCCTTGATCATGTGTTCCTTGGCCTTCAACCCTTCCTGCTGCATCACCTCAAGATCCGCAATGGTGATATCCATGCGCTCGGCCCAAGATTGCTTCCCAGCGGCCAAAATAGGTTTCAGTTCAGCAACGGTCGCGCCGCAAGCTGAGGCCCAACGCTCCAGGGAAGGCCGATGCCCCAGGGTAGAGGCCAGCCGATC
>JAYUJY010000016.1:0-9622 GCA_043764895.1 Synechococcales cyanobacterium
TACCTGGCTTATTTACGCCGCATGATACTAGCTATTCTGTCTCAACGATCGCTCTATCTGTCTCTCTATCTGTCGCTTTATCTATCCCTTCATCGGTTGCTCCATCGGAGGATTCTGGAATCGCTTTCTTCCCTAGAACAGGGGGTGGAGGAGACGTTCGGGGTGTTTTTTCAAGAGTATGAGTGGAATTGGAGCTTCGGTTAGATTTGCCCCGATCGAATTTAGGATTGTGATTCATCTGGCGTTTGAGACGATCGGGTGCGGGCTTGGGTCCATCGATGAGATCAACAAAATCGAAGATGCCGTCGGGCTGAAGTTTGGCGAGGATAGCGTGCCAGGGCAGGATTTCTCCGGGAGCCGGAACGAAAGGTTCTTCGTCCCAATTCAGGGCGTAGTGCTGGTTGTAGGATTTGCTGGGGGGACGGTTGTCGCGTTCAGGATTGCGGTAGACGCTGAAGAACGATTGCCGAACTGGCTCACTTTGCCAACGGGGCAGTGATTCCCAGCAGCCTGCGAGTTTGAATTGACCATCAATCGGCGTGGCGGGTGTGGTCGGCTGACTGACGACGGTGAAGCGGTTGACGACGAAGCCGTCTTTGGTATGGGTAGTGTGTGGGTAGACGCGCCAGTAGAGAAGTTGGCCCGTAAGGGTTTCGGCGATGTCGAGGATTTTTTTGCGGAGGTAGACGTTCCAAGTCCGATCGTGCCATTGGAAGACATACGCACCTGTATCATTGACCTGGAGTTCGGCTTGGATGAGACCAACGGCTTGATAGAAAATCAGCGATCTCGGGTCGATCGCCTCTGGCTGGGGTTCCGGCTGGGATTCTATTTGAGGGTCTAGCGGGAGTTCCATCTGAGGCTCTGACTGAGATTCGGCCTGAAACTCGGCCTGAGATTCTGCCATGTGCTGTTGGGTCATAATAACGATTCCTGCTAATCCGCTCACATCCTAATTTTACGATAAGTTGGGGGCGCAAGTCGCATCCAAATGGCAGGGCTAAAGAGCCGAAAAATATACACCCCAATCAAAACCCACAAACACCCATTTCCTAACCTGATATAGATGTCAATAATATGACGATCGCTCCACCCAAAATCACTCAGTTGATTCATATCGCCGCCCGCATCCCCTGACCCATTCAACAAGGTTCCCCAAGGAATATCTGCCGTACCGCGCTTAATCTGATGCCAAAAACTGAAGCTATTCAAAAACGTACTCGCGGCCAACACCACCGTCGGATAACGCCAAAAATCCCACCGCCATCGATCGGGCAACGGAATATAGAACGCCACGATCAAAGCAGTACTCAAGGCAAATTCCCCACCCACGCCCCCAAAGGCCAGCCACAGTTCAAAATCATCGGGTTTTGAGAACCACGTCAACCCCATCTGAAGTACAATCGCTAAGGCCGCAATCCCCACAGACACCCGCTTTCCTTCTTTCCAACCCACCCAGCCCAGCAACCCCCACAGCGTCGCAAAACACAGGTACACAATAAGCGATCGATCGGGATTAACATTAGTCCAGCCAAACGGAAGCGGTGTCGCTTGATGGCCGTAGAACCAGGCAACGGTCGCATGACCCACTTCATGAATCCAAATTCTTACGCCTAATAATAACGAATCCAACCCTGTCCAATGGGCAATTCCGGCGCTTAAAAAGGCGATCGGCAGTGCAAACTGGTTGACCGATCGATTGTCAAACGAAAAGGGATCGGCATTGGCCCGTTTGTCTTTCAAATCAAGCGCTGTTTCCAACGACATCGATCGTTTCCAGAGAATGTTCCGATCGCCCTGCATTCCATACAGCGTGACAGTTTGAATCGGTAATCGAGACAATGCCTCCCGGCAATCGTTCAGGGCAGTGGTTAGCGATCGGACGATGGCCTCTGTTTCTTCAGGAGCTTGGGTGCGGATTTGGAGCGTTGGGGTGATGAACTTAACGGTCATCGGGCCAAACCGGGGGAGCGCCTCGGTCAACTGGTGTTGAACTATTGCAGCGGCAGTGTCAAAATCAGCGGGATTCATAGCAAATTCTCAGGATCAAACCTGTGGATAAACGGCTGCTGTTAGGATTCCCTACTAGTCGATCGCTGCTTCAAACGATGCCAGCCAACCCTCGCATTCAACAAAAAGACTCAAAATGATCGATCGACTCACTGATAATTCTCAGCCGTTATAATGCTTCGACCTTAACAGTTCCGCTCTCAATAGCATCAACCTGTAATCGATAACCATAAAGTAACGACATCCCAAGCAGTGGCTCTGTTTCTGCTTGTGCAACATAAATTTCCCGATACTGCCCATCCCAAATCACGATCGCAGCGAATCAACAAATTGCTGCTGTCGATTCGCATTACCTACGACCACGGGAAGAGTTGCTTCACGACGCGAGTTTACAACGCCATACATCATAGATTTTTCTTCAGACTCCGTGCCCCAAAATGATCAAAAGCACGATGTCCGATCCGAATGACCCAAGGTTGGGCATTGGGATTGCGTTCAAAGAGTCGGTTAGTCGCAGGCACAATGTCATCATCAACTTCAAAATCTCCGGTTTCGATATCGATCGCCACAATTTTGCTTTCGTTTCCCGCTTCAACCTGATGCCGGACACCAGATTCGTAGAGTTCTTGCCCACGTCGAGCTAACTCCTCTTTACTGTGGCGTCTTTGTCTAACTGCCATAGAAAATGATTACTTGAAAGTTCATCACCATCATAGCTTGAAGAAGAACCTCCAGTCCTTCAACGCATCGCCATCTCAGTGTGCAATTGCAAACGATCGCTGCTTCATATGCCTAATTCGACCCCTAGTTCGATCGCCTCGCCCGAAACATCCCAAACCGACAAAGCCCCGCGCCAAAGGCCACGCGCATCAGCAAAATCGTCGGCACCTCCCGCAGCGATTTCACAAACCCGGATACCCCAAATTTGACGAGTCCCGCCGGACGCACAATGCCTTGCCACACCGAATCCACCCACGACGGTAAGGTTTCACGGGTCCAGTCTGCTGTCGTCACCTGACCGTCTACATATCCCGTGGCTTCGAGCAGTTCTGAAAAGCCTTCAATGCTTGAAAAGACGGGATGGGACCATTGATCCAGCAACTGCTTCATCACAGGTTTTTCCCAGGCGTTGAGGGGGATTTTTCGATCGTCGCGCTGATTCCAATCAGCCACCACCAGACGTCCACCGGGCTTCAATACTCGTAGCAACTCTTTGGCAAACACCGCCTTATCGGGCATATGTGGACCCGCTTCCACCGACCACACCACATCAAAACTCGCATCCGGGTAGGACAACGCCATCGCATCATCCACCCGAAAATCGGCGCTCACCCCGTCCGGCGTCAACTCGGTCGCCCGATGGACCTGCTGCGGACTGATCGTCACCCCCGTCACCTTAAACCCATAATCCCGCGCCAAAATCCGGCTACTCCCCCCAATCCCGCAGCCGACATCTAGTACAGTCGTGCCCTGAGGGAGTTGCTCCAGTCCGCCCCACCGAACCATTTCGTGAACAAAATCGGCCTTCGCGGCTAGGAAATCCTTCTGGCGAGGCGGCGAACCGTAGTGGCCAAGATGGATATGCTCCCCCCAATAAAATTCCAAAATGCCATCTTCGGTCCACTCATCGTAGGACGTAGACACCGAGGTCGAGCTTTGATAAGGGCGGGCGGTGAGGAGATAGACGGCAGTGGCGATCGCGAGCAATGCAACCAGCACGCCCAACACGGTGAGGAGCAACGTCATTGAGAAAAGACCTTAATATTTATTTACAATCTTATCTCAAACTCACTTATCTCAAACTCACTCATCTCAATTTCAAGACGGCAACCGCGACACCAACGAAAACACGCCAAAGACAATCAGCATGACTCCACTCGCAGGCGTCACCCAGCCCGA
This sequence comes from Synechococcales cyanobacterium, assembly GCA_043764895.1. GTDB lineage: Bacteria > Cyanobacteriota > Cyanobacteriia > Leptolyngbyales > Leptolyngbyaceae > JAAFJU01. Next base: position 3,910 of record JAYUJY010000016.1, read on the forward strand.
CCATTTCCGCACTTCCAAGAGCTTCTTAATCGCACTCGTAAACGTCCCCGCCAAAACCAGAGGCGCAACATAGCCGATCGCATAGCTCAACAACAACCCCGCACCCAAAGCCGGATTTTGCGTACTGCCAATCCACGCCAGCAGCGTCGCCAACACGGGCGTACTGCACGGAGACGCCACCAATCCAAAGGTCAGCCCGATCAAATACGATCGAACCCCTCTAGGCAACTCATCTGAGATCCACTCCAATCCAAATCCCGCAGGCAACCGCAGCGGCAACACTTCGAGCTGATTCAATCCCATCAAAATAGCAATGGCGCTCACGACGATCGGTAGCCCAATGCCCACCTGTCCGTAAACCTTACCCAGCAGCGTTGCGGCCACACCCAACCCCGCCAACGTCGTCGCCATCCCCAATGCGAACCACAACGACTGAATGAACCCTGCCATCCGATTTTCTGCATCGTAGCTGCCAATGTATCCGATCGTAATCGGCAACATGGATAACGTACAGGGCGTCAAACTCGTCAACAGTCCAGCGGTAAAAATAACCAACACACTCGTGAATGACAATTCAGTCAATTGCTGAACGACTAAGCGATCGGCTAACTGGCTCAGGAAATAAAGCTGTTCTTGAAGGGTTTCCCACATAATTTAAAAAATAGGGTGATGAGTTAAGTTATTCGATTCTCCGCTTTATCCAGTAATCTGGCTTCCGACTATTATGGGCCACTGAAATGATCCAAGTTACATCCTCCATCTCGCTGTAAAAAATTGAAAATGGAAACTTCCGCAAATTATATCGACGGAAATCAGTGTTCCTATAGTGTTGTGCAAGATTAGGATTCGCCTGAATTAGCCGCATTGCTCGTTCAGCTTCTGCCAGAAAGCGGATGCCTAGACCTTTAGATTGGCCTTCGTAATAAGCGACTGCCTCAGCGACCTCAAATTTCGCTTTACTGTGAAGGGTCAAAAATTTCACGAATACTGATCTCTCAATTCTTGAAATACGGTCTCAAATGGTTCACCAATGGCCTGACCTGATTTAATCTCATTCATTCTTTGCTCTAGCTCTAGATCCCAAAGCTTTTCGCTCTCTTCATCCCAACCTTCATCAGAATCAAGAGACTGAAGAAGAAAATGTGCTAATTCAGCACGATCGCGCTGAGTCAAGTCTGTAAGCTGATGTTTAATGCGTTCAGCCGTTTCTGTCATGAGTGTCTATCCTATGGAGATTGTTTCATCCTTATGATTTACTGTAACAGAAACCCTCTTTGACTAGCGCGATCGCCGTCTTCTTTGTCCCGGTTGCTTTTCGGGAGACGACGATCGGTTGGGCTGACGGTTAAATCGATCGAATAGGGCGGCAAATCGGCCCAGTGGTTTTGCACCTGGAAAACTGACGACTTTACTCGGCACAGCGGTAGATATTCCCGGTAAATTGACCACTTCACCACTTTCTCGCGCCACCCGAATCAGTAACGCCGCCGTAATACAGCTCGCGATCACCGAACTCCCGCCATAGCTCCAAAACGGGAACGGCAACCCCGTCGTAGGCATCGCGCCCGTTGCGACGGCAATGTTTAAAATAGACTGGCCGACCATCAAAACCGTTGCTCCGATCGCCACGAGTCGATGGGTAATATTCGTCGCCTTTTGGGCAATCATGAAGCCCAACGTCGCATAGGCGATCAGCATGATCAAAACACAAATCCCGCCCACGAGACCAAATTCTTCTAAGTAAACCGCCATAATGAAATCGGTGTATTGAATCGGCAAGAAGCCCATTTTTTGCGCCGATTGACCGTAACCCGTCCCAAAAAGTCCCCCCGATCCCACGGCCATGAGGCTCTGGGTCAACTGATAGCCGTCTCCCGACGGATCAGCCCAGGGATTCATAAATGACATCACGCGCTTACGTTGATACTCCCGCAATCCAATGCTCAACGCCGCCAGCAGCATCCCAACGCCTGCCGTCCCCAGCAAATAAATTGACGGCAACCCCGCTGCCAGCGCCACGAGCCACAGCGTAATTCCACACAGCGACGCCGTGCTCAGGTTGGGCTGAATCAAAATTCCCACGAGAACCAATGCAAAAAGCCCAACCCACGTCAGCCTCGTTTTCCAAGGCAACCGATCCCACTGGCCAAAAATTCGCGCACTTTGCAGCACCAAAAAAGGCTTAATAAACTCTGATGGCTGCAACAAAAACGGTCCCAATGGAATCCATCGCGCCGCACCGCCGATCGACGTATATCCTGGCAAATCTGTCACCAAAATCAAACCCAAAAACAGAAAAAAAACCCACTGCGCATAGCCCAAAATATTACGCAACGACGAATGTACAATCCAATTGAACACCACCATGCCGATCGCGAGGTTGATGCCCTGACGCTGAAAGTAATGCCAGCCGTTTTTAAATTCAGTGGTTCCAGCGGGAAAAGACGCTGAAAACATCACCATCAACCCGACCGCAATCCACACAAAGGTCAGCCACCGAGTCATTCGAGCTTCCGGGGTCCAATCTTGGGCGGTGGTATCAAAAAAAGGAATCCATTGGCGAAGTTGCATAGCTCTCACTCTTCTTAACGATCGGGCCTAGACTCAACGCACTTAGAATCAACGCACTCAGACTCACCGCGCCTTAATTTCGCTCTCAATCTTAGGCAAATCCGCTGGCAAAAACACCATCACTTTCCCGCCGTAGTTCAGCCCGTCAGGATTGCGAGTCACTTCGACCCAGTAGGCAAAATTTTGACCCTTGCGCAGTTCACCTTTCAAAGCAGCGGCGATCGGTTGATTGGCTTTGATCGCTTTCTGAACGGCTTCGTCGGTGGGGTAAGTGTAAAGGACTTGTGCCGTTTGAAAATCGCGGTGGACGGTTGCGCCATAAATCGATCGAAGGCTTTCTTCCAGTCGGGCTTCCGTGACGCCATAAAGCATGTCAAAAATCATCAGCGTCTCGGTCCTGACTTTGCCGCTGGTGCGCATGGGGACAATTCGCCCAGGAGCCAGCATCGACACTTCAAAGGTCAGGCGCTGAGCAGGACCATTATTGCGACGGACGACGAGCTTCTCACCCGGTGAAGGCCGCAAGCCTGGATTGGTTTTCATCCATTGCAACACCTCGTCGGTCCCTTGTCCTGGCAATGCCTGAGCGTTTGAAATGCTGAGGGATGTGCCGATCGCGGAGAGCATCAGTGCCGCCGCCAACCGTCTCACCCACCCGTCAATGACTCGTATCTGAACCATAAGAATTCGCCCAAAATCGCAGACCCAAACTATATACGGAAACCTGTCGATCGGATCACTTGTGCTGGGTCTATTTGTGGGTCTACGGAACGATCGCAACTTTGATCACCTTTCGATCGCGCATGTCTTCAAAGGCACTGCCGACTTCGCTTAGCGATCGGGTGTCGCTCACCATTAATCCCATTAAGTCCCGATGCTGATCGATAAATCCAAGCGAGTCTTTTACAAATTCTGGCGTGTTGTGAAAGACTCCTTTTAAGGTCAATTCGCTGTAGTGCAATAGTTCAGTGTTCACGGTAATACTCGTGTTTTTTGGACAGCCCCCAAATAAATTGATCGTTGAGCCGGGGCGACCACAGGCGATCGCTAATTCCCAAGCGCTGGGCACTCCCGTAGCTTCAATGACAATATCGGCTCCCCAGCCATCGGTCAACGATTTTACGAGTCCTGGAATGTCTGTGATGTCTCGGTGGATATAAGTCTTCGTTGCGCCCATGGTTTCGGCGGCTTTAAGGCGAGATGGGCTTCCACCAAACACGATAATCTCCGACGGTTTGCCGTTGCGATACCCTGCCGCCATGGCCGCCACAAACATCAATCCGATCGCACCATCGCCCAGCACCACAATCCGATCGCCGAAGCGCGCATTCGATCGGGCCACGCCATGCAACACGCAAGCGAGTGGTTCAGTCATGGATGCCAACGAAAACGATAACGTCTTGGGAATCGCTAGGAGATTTTTTTCGACAATGGGAGCGGGTATCTTTAAGGACTCAGCAAAGGTGCCGTTATTAAACAACAAATTTTGACACAGTGAATACTCACGCCGATCGCAAAAAAAACAAGTCCCACAATAGGCTGAATTGTTCGCCACCACGCGATCGCCAATGCTCCAATCGGTGACACCTGCGCCTAGAGCAGCGATCGTCCCTGCGGCCTCATGCCCAAATAGCGTCGGCGGCTTTAACATCCGCGCATGACCGCCCCGTCGCCACACCTTTAGATCCGTTCCGCAGGTCGTCGCTGCCGAAACTTTAATCACGACCTCGCCCGGTCCGGGTTCTGGATTAGGAACGGTTTCTAGCCGTAAATCTTCTTTTCCATACAGAACTGCCGCTAGCATGTGAGTTTCCTTTTAGTCGCCATATAAATTAATGGGAATCCGATTGTAGAATCGTGAGCATTCGTCGTGCGAACCCCAATGGAGTCTAATCATAGCCGTTTTGTGAAGGTTGCATGAATTGCAGTTTTGCTGAGTTTGATGCAGGTGGTGGGCGCGGGTGAAATCGCACGATCGCATACAATTAGAGTGACCCAATTTGCGGGGATATCATGTTAGACGAAGAAAGCTTACTCCTGCTTCCCACCGAAGAGGATTTACCGTATAGCGACGAGAAGCCCGTGGACCATGAGTTACAACTACTAGCGCCTCTGTTACTCCGCAGCATTTTATTGCTTCTCTGGGCAGACCGCATGGACTGGTTCATGGGTGTCAATTTAGGCGTTTATCCTTTTCCCTATGAGCCTGCGATTGGTCCTGATGCCTTTCTCGCTCTCGGGGTCGATCGCGTCCGGCCCGATAACAAACTCCGCCTCAGCTATCTCGTCTACCGAGAAAATGTCATGCCTCAGTGGGTCTTGGAAGTCGTCTCTAAGAAACCCGGTGGCGAGTATGGCAAGAAGTTCGATCGCTATGCTGAGATGGGAGTGTTGTATTACACCATCTACAATCCGTCCCATTACAGGCGTGATAAGCACGAGGCTTTTGAAGTCTATCGTTTAGAAGAAGGGCAATACGTCCGACAATTGGGAAATCCTATTTGGATGCCAGAAATCGGCTTGGGCATTGGCCATGAAGTCGGAACCCATGAGCGCATCTCTCGGGATTGGCTCTATTGGTATGATGAACAGGGAAATAGGTATCCTGCGCAAGAGGATGCGTTGCAGCAAGAGCGGATTTTGCGAGCACAAGAATCTCTGATCAGACGTGAGGTGGAAGAAAAACTGGCGACTTCCGAACAGACGATCGCCCTTAGTCTTCTTCAGCAAGGCGTTGACTTGAATATTATTTCCCAAGCAACAGGACTATCGATTTCTGAACTCCAAACTCTACAAGACGCCCCATGAGCAAGCACAACCGTCTGGGTCTGTCACAGTTTTTAGGGATAAGTCTTGAATCACGATCGCCGTCACGGGCTAGCAACAAATCGGTTGGATGGGTATGAAATGAATGATTGGGTTTGTCACGGTTCTTTGATTTTTTGGGGAATCGTAGAATTTTAAAGAATTATGTCCGATAATTGGGCGGGCGGAAGCATTTTGATGGTTTTCCGTCGCATTCTCCAGACACCCTCAACTTCTTGATCAAGGTAGGTTTACGATGAGTCCGAAATTGTTGCTCAAAGCTTTTCCCGCTGTGTTGTTGATGGTGGTTCAGGTTGTGGGGATGGGTGGGGTGGGG
>JAYUJY010000017.1:0-2551 GCA_043764895.1 Synechococcales cyanobacterium
TGTAGGGGCATGGCTCGCCGTGCCCCAAACCCAACGAAGAATAGATCTTTTAAACAGCCTCTCACAGAAACAACCGATACGCTGGATTCTCACTTTCGTCCCACGACTGATATCCCAAATTATCCAAAAACTGCTGCCATTCCGGCATCTCATCCGGCGGCACCTGCATCCCCACTAAAATGCGCCCATAATCTGCCCCGTGATTCCGATAGTGGAACAAACTAATATTCCAGTTTGGACTCATGGTGCTCAGAAACTGAACCATCGCACCCGGACGCTCAGGAAACTCAAAGCGATACAGCAATTCATGATTGGCCAACGCCGATCGTCCGCCCACCATATAACGAAGATGCAACTTCGCAAATTCATCATCCGTTAGGTCAATTGCCGTAAACCCATTGCGTTCAAAATCAGTACGAATCGCGATCGCATCCTGCCTGCTGGTAATTTGGATCCCTAGAAAAATGTGGGCTAGATCGCTGTCGGCAATGCGATAGTTGAACTCGGTAATATTGCGCTTGCCGAGACTGGTGCAAAACGTCCGAAAACTACCGCGAGCTTCAGGAATCGTCACCGCAAAAATCGCCTCCCGTCGCTCCCCAATCTCCGCCCGCTCCGCCACAAAACGCAATCGATCGAAATTCATATTTGCCCCACAGGCGATCGCCACTAAGTTTTCCCCCGTAATGCCCGTCTGCTCCACATAGGCTTTGGCACCCGCAATCGCTAGCGCCCCAGCAGGTTCCAAAATCGATCGCGTATCTTCAAACACATCTTTGATCGCCGCACAAATCGCATCCGTATCCACCAAAATAATATCGTCTACATAAAGCTGACACAACCGAAACGTCTCCACCCCCACCTCCTTCACCGCCACCCCGTCTGCAAATAGCCCCACCTGGTTCAGACGCACCCGATGTCCCGCCGCCAGCGATTGTTTCATCCCATCCGAATCCACGGGTTCCACGCCAATAATCTTAATTTCAGGCCGTAATCGCTTCACATAAGCCGCCACCCCCGCAATCAACCCGCCCCCGCCGATCGCCACAAAAATCGCATGAATCGGCGATCGAGCCTGACGCAAAATTTCCATCGCGATCGTCCCTTGACCCGCAATCACATCTGGATCATCAAAGGGATGAATAAACGTCAGATTTCGCTCAGCTTCCAGCGTCTTGGCATACTGATACGCGTCGTCATAACTATCGCCATGCAAAATCACGTCCCCGCCCCGCGCAATCACTGCATTAATCTTGACCTGTGGCGTCGTTGTCGGCATGACTATTGTCGCGTGGGTTCCGAGACGCTTGGCTCCGAGGGCCACTCCTTGAGCATGATTCCCCGCAGAAGCCGCAATTACCCCAGCACTCAAGCTAGCGGGGCTGAGGTTGGCCATTTTGTTGTAGGCTCCGCGCAGTTTGAACGAAAACACCGATTGCATATCTTCTCGTTTGAGGAAAAGATTATTGTTCAACCGGGCGCTAAGGTTGGGGGCAAGATCCAGGGGCGTCTCCTGAGCCACGTCATAGACACGGGCCGTCAGGATGCGTTCGAGGTAGTCGGTTGGGGGAGGAGTCATAGCGATCGCAGTAGCTAAAGAAAGATAAAGTCTTTCTCAGGGTAGAGAAAACCATAATCTTGACATGAGTTTGTTTTAATTGAAGGGAGATTATCAAGGGTTCCCATTTCGATCGCCTTCCGATCGGGGAATCCTTAAATTAATTAGTCCCTTATCAGTTTCAGATCCAGGTTTCAAGTCATGAAAATTCGCGCATTGTTACAAGTTTTGGTCGCCGCAACACTAGTTGGGGTGAATTTGGTTGCCTGTGGTCCCACGAAGGTCGCACAGTGTAATGTGCTGTCAACTGAAATCAATCAGGTCACCGGGTTGGGTAAGAAGTTTGAGTCAGTGGGAAAAGAGCTTGAAGCGAATGGTCGCAAGGTGAAGGGCATTGAAGATTTTCATAAGATGGCAAAGGAAGGCGCACAGAAGGTCACGGCCTTAGTGACGGAGCTAGATGGGTTTACGGCGAAAGTTAAGGGCGTGGAGTTGAAGGATGAGAAATTGGTAGGTTACCGCGATCAGGCTGTAACACTCTATTCGGGGGCGTCGAAATCGCTGAAGGAGGTCAGCGGAGTGCTCGACCAGTTTACGAAAATGGAAGCAAACGAGGAAGGCAAGAAAATGTTGGCGTCCTCGTCGAAAAAACTAGAAACTGCAATGTCAGACCTCCAAAAGGTGGATCAAGAAGAACAGAAGGTCTCGAAGGAATTTAATGAGTACTGTGGAGTGGGAAAAAAGTAGGGTTCTCCAACTTAGGGATCAGCGTGAAAATAAAGTTCCTAGCGAAGAAAGAGGTCCCCTCACCCACAATTCTGGGGGAACATAAATTTCCGAAGCCCCCAGAATTGGGAGGCTAGTATCATGCGGCGTAAATAAGCCAGGTATTTAAAACCTCTCCGTTGGGTTTGGGGCACGGCGTGCCATGCCCCTACAAATCTATCTTTCCAGAGACCGTAGGGGCATGGCTTGCCGTGCCCCAAACCCAAC
>JAYUJY010000018.1:0-9583 GCA_043764895.1 Synechococcales cyanobacterium
GTTTCCATCAAGCGGGCAATGGCACTCATTTGGGAATGGGGTGTCTGAGTTCCTTCACTGGTTTCCTGAATCGTATCGCAATCTAAAAGTAATAGACTGCGGGTGAGCAGGGCTTCACGTTCCCACAGAGTTTGCACCAGATACAGTTGATTGCCATCGATCGGCAGTCGGTCAGCGGTCACCTTCAGCAATCCACAGTTCAATTCATTGCAGACGGCGGTGGCGATCGCCTGCTTAGTCGCACTATCAAACCCACAAAGCTGAACCAGGGGTGTAGATGTTGATTGCAAAAGCGTAACAATCTCAGCCTGAAGTTGCTGCTGTGAAGGTGGTAAAGCGGGGCTGTAACCAATGGATAATGTTTTGACAATCCCCACGAGCTGCGGATCGAGTTGGCGATCGCCCAGAAGAAAATGCAAAATTCGTTCACTAATCCGTAAGGGGCTATGCATTAAGCTAGAAGCTGTCCCGAGTTCAAGTAAATGCCACCGACGCAAGGGGGATTCGGGGGTAAACGCGCTCCAATGACCGTCGGGGAAATAGGTCACGGCGAGATTAAATGTAGGCGTGATCGGGGGTAGATCAGCCGATTCACCAATCACCAACCGAGCAACATCATGTTGCAATTCTAGACCCGTGCATAACAGCACAATCGCCCGTTCAAACAATGATAAGCCAAACAGTTGACAGAGCTGTTCAATCGCAGCGGGGGGCGTAGGAGCGATAGATCTGACAACGGGCTGGCTTTGAGGCACCAATACCGCCATCACCTGAGCGATCGCCACCGCCAAATATTCATGATTGAGTGTAACCCAATCTGCCGACGGTTGAGCATCGAACATATGATGTTGAGTCTCTTGATCTAGAATCGTCATAGCATTAAGCACCATTAAGCGATCGTGATGCGCGGACCGATGTACCACTCATAGGTCGGACTATTGGCATCGTCATCAACCTGCAATTGACTTTCGGCACCATCGACCATTAACCGTACCAAATAGTCGCCTGGTTTAACGGCTTGAAATGAGAGGGTGATCGAGTTGCTATCTTGTTCTCGGCGAGGTGCATCAAAGAGATATGAAGTCGGTGATTCTGTATTCCATTTATCTGGCCTCCATTCATTCAGCACCACGACTAAGCGCTGGCTACTGCCAATTGTTAAATTCGTTTGCAATTGCAGTTGGCCCGATCGCGAATCCTCCTCGTCCACTTGCCCAGCCATCAGCCGCACCTGCAACAAACGCGGTCGCAATACAAACGGTGCTGCGGTCGATTCATTCCCGCGATGTCGAGTCATCTCTCCCGTCTGGGGAGAATGGATCACTTGCAAACTTTGAATCCCCGCTCGGAGTGAGGAGTGAGGAACCTGCGATAACGGTAACAGAATTTGTGTTGCACTAATCTCAGTTGGGATCGCTTCCACCCCGCACAGGCGAACCCGTGTTGTTCCGTCGCCCTTTAATTGTTTACCAGTAATCACTAACGTACTATCCGCCACGATCGCCTCAGACAATCCACCCTGAGCCATGACCCGATCGACTTGCGGCTGTTGGAAAAAGGGAGATAATCCGGCGGTACGGCGATCTCGAATCGGCAAGCCTCGGACTGGGGACTCTTCGCCTTCCACCAGGACCACTAACACCTTATAGGCTACTGAAAGAAGGTAAGGCGTTTGAAAAAACACTGACCAAGCTTTCGATAAATCTTCTAGATTTAAATCAAGCGGCACAATGTTAATTTGCTGCACTTGCTCGGCTAAGTTCGACTCTTGCAAAAACGGCAAGGTCGCATCGCGACAGGCACCCCGAATCAGATCTTGGTTAATCACCCGCTGATCATTCAACGTCCGCATCACGCTCCCCAACAGGCGTTGCGGTTCTAATTCGACTTCACTGCCGTAGAAGCTAAACATATAATACAAATCTAGGGCCGCTTGTCGCTTCGTCGGGGTACCCCGCGATCGCAGGGGTGTTGCATCCATATTATTGAGCGCCGGATTCGTAATCACCTGGTAGAGAAACAGATTCACGCCCGATTCAGGTGTACCGCTGCCAATATCACTAGGACGCACGGTCGTGATACGCGCTCCTTCGACATCCATTTGCACAGCAGATTGAAGGGTACGCTGAAGCGTAGCAGTAACCGTAGCGATGGCTAGATAGTTGCTCATGATAGTTAGGAAGAGACTAGTCCCAGTTTGAGGGCTTGTAAAGCAGCTTGGGTCCGACTATTAACCCCTAGTTTTTCAAAGATACTGGTTAAATAGGCTTTCACAGTTCCTACAGTAATGTTGAGCTGTTGAGCAATGACCTCATTAGATGCGCCTTGGGCCAGCCATTGCAACACTTCGCGTTCGCGTTCAGTCAGACGCACGGTTTGCAGACCAGCCATCGATCGCCCCGCTACAAAGTGAAACCGTTGAAAAAAACAAGTGGCAACTTCGGGACATAGATAAATCTGGTTCTGTAGAACAACTTGCACGGCTTCCAACAGTTGGTCAAGGAGGTGATGCTTAAACAAATAGCCCCTTGCTCCAGCTTGCATTGCTTGAAAAATCCACTCTTCTTCTTGATGCCCCGACAGCACAAGAACATAGCTCTTTCTAGAATGCAATCGCAAATAATGCAACAATTCGATTCCGTTGCCCTGCGCCAATTCCATATCCAACAAAATTAGCGTTGGCGACTGTTCAATAGCTAAATTAAGAGCCTGTTGAATTGACGCTGCTTGACCCACGATCTGAAATTGCCAGGAACTCGTCGTGTTATGAAACTCTAATAAATTTTTGAGTCCTTGTCGAAATGTTAAACAGTCATCAACGAGCAGTGTAGAAACTGGGCCACTTTGAAGCATTGGGGGGGGCAATGAATACATTCGCTAAATCCTTATGAATCAATAAATTTTCTGCCTATCTGATTTATCTGGATCTCCTCGTCATATGTGGATATCTTTATATAAATTTATATATTACAAGCATTTAACTCTTTGCAAAATCCATAAAGACTTATGATTTGTACAGTTTTAGCAAGAAATACTCTGATCCAGAATTAACCATGAGGTCAACAAACAAGATCGTTTACTGATTGATCAACATTCACCAGAATCTCACCGATAAAGGAAAATACATTCATTATCTAATCCTTAGATTCGGCACGATTATATTGAATGTGATAAGATATTATTATCTAGGAAATGATTTTAAAGCCTGACTAAGATGAATATATTGATTATTAATAAATTGTAATCATTCATTCCACTACTTCAGGACTGGTTCCGTAGGATGGGAAGCTAGAAAGGTATACAGGTTCTACCTTTGAAGGTTAGTCTAGAAGACATACACTCATTTTAGTCTAACCCTCTTATGGATCTATTTCTGTCTGATTGCCCCTGTTGTGGGAGCAATGATATCCATCTTCATACAAAATATAAAACTAAACATCATGGCGATCGGGTCATTCGTCATTGCAGGTCGTGTGAGAATCATTTTAGCGAGACGTACTCAACCCCGATCGCAGGGCTAAAGACGCCGCTGAGCCGAATTATACCGATCTTGAGAATGCGAATCTCGGGTGCAAGTCTAAACGCCTGTGCTCGGGAATTTAAGGTATCGAAAAAGAGCATTATTGACTGGGAATGGCGGCTAGCTGGGGTGAAAACGACGTTATTGGTCTACTCACTGATGCAGAAATTTATTGACCTCGTAGTGGAAGGGGATAAACTGTATACCAAGGTCGATCGCAATACAAACGCATCGGATTCGGAGGGGTGGACGCTGGTGTTAATGGATCGGAGTAGTCGATTTTTATGGGAGATGCAGTGTGGGCGCAAAAACGAGACCTTGTTTAAAAGTGCCTTGAGCGTTCTGGTTAACGTGATCGACCAGACGGACGATCTAACCTTATTCACGGATGGAGAACGACGCTATGGCAACATTCTATTCACGATTTGCCATCAAGTGATTCAGAATGGGAAACGGGGGCGTCCGAAAATGAGACTCCGTAAAGGCGTTCGAGTCCGACTCAAGAACAAAGGCTCAAAAAAGCGAGTGGGAAAGGCTAGAGCGAAATATCAAGCTCCCATGGCAGAGCATCCAGAAACAACGCAGAATATTGAAGATTCGGAGATTCATGCGAATCATGTCGAAGCGTACAATGCGTCGTTAAGACGGAATAATTCAGCCTTTCGCCGGAAAACGAATACCTATGCAAAAACGGTAGAGGATTTACAAAGAACGCTCGATTTACAGTGGGTTATTCATAACTTCGTCCGCGTTCATTACACAACAAAAGTGGTTCCTGAGGTGAAGATAGGGATCCTGGAAACGGGGTTGAGTTGGGAGGATCTATTTAAGATTCGATATACGGCCTAACCCAGACTAGCTATACGATACAACTTTCCCAGGCTGCGGAACCAGTCCCGTCGTTTTCAAGGGGAGCATAATTAAGGCTTAGACCCAGCTACGTTTTACCTGAGGATTTTCAGATTGAGAGCAAATGACCCATAAATAGCCGATCGCCCTCCTATAACCCCTTACCCAGCCTATATCCTCTTATGGATCCGAACTAAGTACTCTAAATAATTAACAATCCCGTAACTCCGATCGCGACGGCAAATACCCCTAATTTTTTTGAACTCTCAAATCTCCGTCACCTGAACTTGCGCCACCTTCTCCTCCACCTCAATTACCTCTTCCCCTCCCTCCCCTCCCCTCATCTAAGACCCAAGCTGAGTCTCACTTCCCCCATTTTTCCTCTCCTTCTCTCCTCCCATCCCCTCCCTCCTTCTCGTCACATCAGTATCATATTCTATATAAGGTTACTTATTTAGAGTAAAGAGATTAAAAAGTGAAGAGAGGATACTAGGGCAAGAGGAGGGCGATCGACCATAGACTAGTTTGGAGGGGGCGATCGGACAGATGCAGCGAACGGGGGGTTGGATGGTGAGCAATTTGAGTCTAGATGCTGAGAAACCTTGTACTCGGGACTAATAGACGATCGCTGACTCTATAATGAGCGTACGAACTCAAGTTCACTTCGATTTGAACCCATGACTAAAACTGCATTAGAGTTAACTCCTTTAGAGTGGAAAAACTATTCCTTGCCTCAGCGATCGATCGAGCCTGAGGTTAGAGTGCGTTGGAAAGAAGCATGGCGATTAATTCCTGAGTTGGCAAGGCTATTGCGAGAAGAGTTTGGCGCAACCCAGATTTTGGTGTTTGGTTCTGCGGTGAACGCTGATTACTTTTCAGCGGAGTCAGATATTGATATTGCGGCTTGGGGGATTCCGATCGCACAGTATCTGTCCGCCGTCTTGGCGGTGAACGAGTTTCACGATGATTTCAAAGTCGATTTGTTGGATCCAACTCTGTGTCGCTTAACCTTGCAGGAAAGGATTGAAGAGGAAGGAATTGAGGTATGAGTGATCCATTCATTCGGCTATCCAGAAGAATTCTGGATGAGGTTGAAAAGGTCGCCTTGGCAGTGAAACGTGCTCAACGGGGCTGGCATGATTTCCAGAGTTCAGGAAATGACCTCTTTTTAGATAGTGTTTCATTGAGTTTACAGGGGGCTTACAACGGGGTAGAGGTGGTTTTTGAATTGATTGCTCGACTCGTAGACCAGAATCGACCGAAGGGCGAAAACTGGCATCAGCTCCTACTTGGACAGATGATGGCTGAAGTGGAGGGCGTTAGACCTGCCGTAATTTCCGTTGAGAGTGGTCGATCGTTGAATGACTTTCGGGGATTTCGACATATCACCCGACATTTATATCCATTTGAGTTAGATGGTGAGCGGATTGCTCAAATTATGGATTTCGTGGAGCCGACATTTAGCAAAGTCTGTGCAGAATTATCGGCATTCGCTAACTTTCTACTCGTTGCGACTGAGCTAAATTAAAACGAACTGAGGATAGGGCAATCAAAGAAATTAGCGGTCCTTTATGATGAGATCTGTAAGTCTAATTGAATCTGTAATGAGGCAACAATTATGGGACAGTATTTTCGGTTTATCAATCGCGATCGACAGGTGGAATCTGAGGTTGGTTTACCCTTTAATTTTGGAATGCCGTGGGGGAAGGGGCTGGAACGACTCTCGACGGAGGAACTAAAGAAGCAATTCGATTTTGTTATTCAAGCTAATGATTGGCAACCCACCGATAATATTGTTGCAGAGGGCGATTATGGTGAGACGATCGATTATCCTAACACCAGCGAGTAAGAGACAATTAGAACTTCCTTCTTCAAAATAGCCGACCTTCTTCCCACCGTTGCTCGGGCAGACATTGTAGGTATGTTTTTAGATCTAGAAGTGCCCAATTAGATTCATTTCCGAATACTGGGTTTTGTACTCAACGATATCCCCTTGACAAGCCTGAATGACTGCCTGAGGGACGATCGTGTTTCCCTTACTGAAAGACTCGGCTAGTCGGTAAAAAGACAATCGTTTTGGCTTGGTAAAGGGTGGATTGCTGGTCAAGGCGATCGTGCAAAGATAAAGACTAACACGATCGAAAATAGGTCTTGTTGCATGGCGATTGATAGCTTCCTAATTGGGTTGAAATGACGTGTAATTTAGTTGCCGCCAAACATCTCCGTCTTGAACTGCGAGTGGTGCGGTCAACAGGGTAAAGATTCCATAAGATGGGACAACTGATGCCCTCAACAGCAGCAATTAACAACCGCACCAGTGGTACCCACGAAGCTACCTTTTTAAAATCAGAGTGTCTGATTGCTTTACGATAGGGGAATCTAACTTCAGTTAAACGATCGCCCTTATGAGCATTGAATTTATCTCACGGGACTATGAATCCTTTCTACAGGAACTGAAAGACCATATCCGCAATGCTCAGACCCGTGCAGCCTTAGCGGTCAATCGGGAACTGGTCATTCTCTATTGGCAGATTGGACGCGAAATTTTAACGCGACAGCAGGAGCTAGGCTGGGGTGCAAAAGTTGTGACTAAGTTGGCGAAAGATCTGAAAATTGCATTCCCTGAAATGAAAGGGTTTTCCCGCACGAATCTTCTCTATATGCGATCGTTTGCGGATGCTTATCCAGATGAACAGATTGTCCAGCAGGCTGCTGGACAAATTCCCTGGTTTCACAACTGTACGTTGCTCGATAAAGTAAAAGACCCAGAAGAGCGGCTCTGGTACATTCAACAGACCATTCAACATGGGTGGAGTCGCAATGTTCTTGTTAAACGGGTCGAGAGCAGGATATATCAGCGGCAAGGGATGAATGTCCTGACCAGCTTTAGCCAAACGCTACCACAACCTCAATCTGATCTCGCCCAACAAATTTTGCGCGATCCCTATAATTTCGACTTCTTAAATTTAGGCCATGAGGCCCAGGAGCGGGAGCTTGAAGCAGCACTTATTCAACATATTCGTGAATTTTTACTGGAGATGGGAGTCGGCTTTGCTTTTATTGGAAGTCAATATCCGCTTCAGGTCAGTGGGAAGGATTATCGCCTAGATTTGTTGTTTTATCATTTCCGATTGCATTGTTTTGTTATTGTTGATCTCAAAACAGTGGACTTTGAACCAGAATTTTCGGGCAAAATGAATTTCTATGTCTCGGCAGTAGATGACTTATTACGTAGCCCTATTGATAACCCAACGATCGGTATCATTCTCTGCAAGACTCAAGATCATACTGTCGTAGAGTATGCCTTACGGGATGTCAATAAGCCGATCGGAATTTCAACCTTTCAACTCAAGAATGCCTTACCAGAATCGTTAAAAGGAAATTTACCCACGATCGCAGAGTTAGAGTCACAGCTCAATCTTTTAGCAGTCGATCTCGAAGAAGAGTCTTGAACAATGCTCACCGCTGAATTGGAACCAACAGAATTGGCGATCGAGCAGCGATTGGCAACGGGGACAGCCCCTGCGGAGGAACTCGGCGATCGCTAAGAATTTGTCAGGCACTCCACCCAGAATTCTTTCCTCTACATGCGAAATCGCAAGTCATCTAGCCACTCTTGGATTTCATTCCGAAATCGACAGTCTTCTAACTGCATTTGCAACAGATGGGCGATCGCACACTCCACTTCATCCGGTTGAATCCGGTCGCCCTCACTGTCACAGATTAAGTTGATTTCCTCTCGGACTTGCTCAAGCTGAATCGCCAGAATCTGAACATCTGCTAGTCTCATCGCTTGCATTGGGAACCTCGTTAAGGCGAGTGGTATGGACGGAATTCTGAAGTGCCATGAGTAAATCTGCTTTTTTCATCCGGCTAGCATTCCGGATGCCCTGCTGGCTGGCCTCTTTTCGGAGCGTCCGAATCCGCGTATCTCGAACGACTGCGATCGTCGGGGTAAGTTCGATATCATCTGTTTTTTGAGAGTTTGAAATTTCTTCTACAGGCTCAGATTCTTGAGCGTTTAAAATTTCTACGGGTTCTAAATCTCGCAATGCTGACTCGAATTCTTCATAAGCAAGCTGTAACGAGATTTGAATTGTTTTGATCATCCCCACAATGAACAGCAGCACCAGGACCAAGAGAAATAGGACGATCGCCCGTACCTTCCGTTGCATCTTTTCAGAAGTCAGCACTTTGAACAGTGACTTTCCTTGAGGGATAAGCCAATCGATCGGACTCACAAGCGTGTCGAGTGTGTTGATGACTTCCATGATTAAGTTCTCCTTGGCCCACTTGAAAGGGTTGGGCGGATAATTTTGTTCACGTTCCAACGCGATAGCGACTTCTTTTTAAGCAGTCTATCCCGATCGCTTTATTCCCAATTTCTTGCCTTAGTCCTGGAGGTAGCCGATCGGTAACACCGTAACGTAACAGCACCAGTAACGCCGTAACGTAACGCGTAACACCCGCAGTAACGGGCGTTACCGTCTATCTTTTCCGCTGTTATGCGTTACGTTACGGTCAGAATAGGGATCATGATTCACTCATCAACCCCTGGAGGTCATCCCAAATTTCATCGCGATGATCTCTTAAATAAGCAGACTGCCGATCGTTTTTCGCCCGATTGAGGAAGTCCGACCGCGTGATTGCTGCACCATTTTCCCGGCGGGCGAGCGCCCATTGATACGCGATCGTTAATGCCTCTCGTTTATTAGCATCGGGTTCTGAATTAATAATTTCAACAATTGGGTCGGTCATCATAAATGATTGAGCAGAAGCGAAGGTGAATACTTCTAATGGACTACTCAAATTCCATTGATGAGAGAAGTCAGTCGCGATCGGCAAATCACCCCAGTATTTTAGGGTTGGAGCCGATTGAGACAGTTGCGCGATATCTTGCTGCGCTAAAGTTGGAATCGGAAGCCAGGTCTGTGAATCGTGGCTGTAGGCGTTGACCTTTGGTCGCTCAAAGAGCATCGTTTGGTATCGGATTAAGAGGGGGTAGTCAGTCGAGATCTTGGGTGCGGCAAAGGCAGCGGTTCCTCCATCCGCAAATTTAAGGTTTTCACGACTGGCGAGGGTGTAGTTGCGCAAGCTTTTTAATGCGCTGGCCGAGACACCCGCTTCCTGAACCGTGCAGAGCGGCGTCATCACCCAGACAAAGCGATCGACCGATTGGCGCATACTCGCTTCGTGAATCAAGAAGTCCAAGAG
>JAYUJY010000019.1:0-2535 GCA_043764895.1 Synechococcales cyanobacterium
CTTTTTTGATCCCGTTCTTACGGATATGACTCGATTCACATTCAGGGCATTTCATCAGGATTCACCTTAACTCATACACTAATTATGCAACGCCGAAAAAACTACCGCTAAACGAACTTCAACAAATGCCTCAAAAACAACCTGAAACGGCTTTTTGGGATTGGGATCAGACTGATTATGACGCAGTCCGCGATAGCAGTTTTCCATGTAGACAATTGAGTCATCTACAAATGCACCCAATGCAACAACCAATCCCCCTAAAGTCATCGTATTAATGCCTAAGCCAAACGATCGCATCAACATAATGCCAATCAGCAACGATAATGGAATCGCTGTTAGCGTAATCATCGCCGTTCGCCAATTCATCAGGAACAGCAACATAATAACCGACACAATGATGATGCCTTCCACCAAAGAATCACTCACATTCCGAATCGCTGCATCAATGAAATTGGATTGGCGGAAAGTCTGCGCCATTTTCACATCCGCTGGGAACGTCGCCTGCAATCCTGTCATGACTTTTTCAACGGCTTTGGTCACTGTTGGCGTATCCACTTGAGGCTGCTTGTTAATCATCACTACGATCGCAGGCTGACCGTTAAAGCTCGCATCTCCCCGTTTCAATGCCGCGCCCGTTTTCACCTCGGCGACATCTTGCAGCAGAATGGGTTTTCCACTTTGGACTTTGACGACGGATTTTTGCAAGTCTTCAATCGTATTCACTCGCCCAATCCCGCGCACCAACAGTTCTTGGCCCCCGCCGATTAAGAATCCACCAGGCGCATTGGAGTTTGCACCCTTAGCAGCTTCCGTGACTTCGGATAGAGAGACCTTCAGCGATCGAAGTTTATCCGGATCAACCAAGACCTGTTCTTGTCGCTCATCGCCTCCGTAGACGGTCATTTGCGTCACCCCCGGCACAGAGAGAATCTGATTACTCAGCGTTCCATCCACAAGTCTTCGCAACTCCATCAGCGAAGTTTGTCCCGTACCATCCACCGTAAAGGCATATTGCAAAATCGTCCCCAACGGCGAAGCTAACGGCGAAATTTCTGGTGGTTTGACCCCTTCAGGCAGTTGGTTCGCCACCTGTTGCAGGCGTTCTGTCACCGCTTGACGAGCACGGTAAATATCAGCATTTTGGTCAAAGACAACTTGGATCATAGACAGTCCCACTTTCGAGGACGATCGCACCGTTGTCACTCCCGGCAATCCGTTCACCACACTTTCGATCGGTACCGTGATTTGCGATTCCATTTCTTCGGGGGCAAGTCCGGTCGCTTCGGTTTGAATATCAACCTGCGGTGGTGCGAATTCTGGGAAGACATCCAGCGGCATTTGGGTGACGCTAATCAGTCCCCACACCGTAATCAAAATCGAGCCAATCACGATCAGCCAACGTTGGGCGATCGAGTTCTTCAGTATTTGGTCTAAGAGTGAATTCAACATTATTAATGGCGGCTTAAAGAATGGAGGTGAGGTCTTTTCCGAGTCCCCTGCGGCGTAAATAAGCCAGGTATTCAGAACCGCTTCTTTAGGCCTGGGGCACGGCGTGCCATGCCCCTACAGATCCGGGTTTCAGAGACCGTAGGGGCATGGCTTGCCGTGCCCCAAACCCAACGAAGAATAGATCAATAGGTCTGATTGTTTGGATTGTTTTCAATACTGGGCTTACTTACGCCGTGCAGTCCTAATTTCCAGATGTTCCTTTCTTTTTCTGCCGATTCAGAACTGCAAAAGCGCCGCCCCCAAGCAGCACCAGTCCCCCAGCGATCGCCACAACCTTGGTAATTGGAAATTCGCCATCGTGGCTATGTTCAGCACCTTGGGTATGAGCGGTAGCATGTTGAGCTTCGGCAGCGGTTTGGGGTGCGGCAGGACTTGCGGAAGCAGGGGGCGAGCTTTGGGTTTTGCGAGATTCGGCGTAGAGCGATAAGCTGCCCTGAGTCACAAGTTTTTCACCAGCAGATAATCCTTGTGTCACAGCGATCAACTCTCCTTTGGTTGCGCCTGTGGTGATCGGCACTGGCTCATAAAATTTATCGTATTGTACAAAAACAAGCTTCTGACCGTCCGCCTCAACCATCGCCGTCACCGGAATCATCACGTCCGCACCCGCTACGATCGGCGTCACCACGATGCCCAACATTTTGTCGTTTTCAGCATTCAGTTTCACCCGTTGGATGCCGCCTTTAGATTGAAATTCGTCCCCATGACCGACATGGGCCACGGCTGCGGTCGGAACCGTCATCGGCGCACTGAGAGCCAAGCCTATGATGATCATAGAACTGACGCGGGTAAGGGGTTTAAGGAAATTTAAGGGTTTCATGATGACTCCTCACCGAGAGGGAAAATAGAATCTTTCCTAGTGTGTCAAAGCGGGAGTGAAATTCAGGTGAAATGGGAAGTCGTTCGGTAAGATTATTGGTGTGGCTGATTGTAACTACTCAGGCTTAAGATATTAAGTTGTTTTTTAAGGAATCGAGCCAATGTTCCATAAAGTGTAAATTGATCGTTGCATCCCATGAGGCCCCT
>JAYUJY010000020.1:0-9472 GCA_043764895.1 Synechococcales cyanobacterium
GGCGATCGCTCAAGTAAGGCCATCTTGGTCCAAATCAAAGCGAAAGGATCCACCTATGAATTTGTTCCTGTCCCGACGACCCCTCCCAGCCCAGTTCCCAGCCCCTAAAGATTCCCAGGCCCTAAAGATTTAACCCGTTACCGCACATTACCGAATATTTAAGTCCGACAGCTTTCGCAACAGCCCATAAAATCCGATCGCCCCCAAAAGTACCATAATCATCACTGGATACGCCGCCAACATCGACGCCAACAAAAACATCACGAGCAAACCAATCCATGTCGCCGGAAGAACCAGCACGCCATAAATCAGAGCCTTATTTTTTAAACTGATGCGATCGCCCCACCCGTGCAGCCCACTGGTGCGAAAGGGCTGATCTGAAGTTTGAGCCGAAGTTTGATCTGAAGTTTGAGCCGTTGAATACCGATCGGATTTAGCTGCCGTCGGGTGAGAATTCGATCGGGCCTGCTGCTGAGACAACAAGCGATCGAGGGTCTCATAAGCGAGATTAATGATCTTAATTTTCTCTTCCGCTCGCAAACGCAAACGCGGATTATGAGCAAATCGGTCGGGATGCCACACCTGCACCAAATCTTTATAGGCTTCTTTGAGATCCGTCATTGCCACCGGAGGCGTCAGGTCCAATACATCACAGCATCGTTGAAAATCCATTGTCTAATGTGTGTCTAATCTCAAAAGTGTCTAATTTTCAGGGATTCGATTTCAATGCAAACCGCCCGTCATTCTAGCATCGGTTCTTTGAAGAGGCGATCGCTTCTGGGCACTTGCGTTTAGAATAGACAAAAGCATTGAAACAATACCTATAATTTCCCAGCGGGCAAACGTGAGCGTAAGAAGACTAACCGACGCCGACAAGAGCCAGATTGTTGACCTTTATCGCACACCGGGCGAAACTGCGGCAACACTGGCCGAGCAGTTTGGCGTGAGCAACACCACCATTGGACGTATTCTCAAAGCCGGGATTCCCGTCAAGGAGTACGACCTCATCGTTCAGCAAAAACGGAGGGGCGGCGATTCTACGATGGCGAGTCCTGCGCCAATTCCCGAACCTTCCCCAGCCGTAGCCATCCAAATTGAAATACCCGTTGCCATTCCAGAGGTGTACGTTCAGGCGGGTCTTGAGCTTCCCGCAGATGAGCCGCCTGTAGATGAGTTTCCCGAAATGACGATCGGTGCTGAAGAAACACCCATTCGGCTCGTCCAAGGCATTGAACCTGTCGCCGACCAACGTCGTTCCCGTCGCCGCTCTTCTGCGCCCGTCACGGTGTCCGATCCCTACAATATTCAACGCTACTCTGAACCTAATCCTGAACCCGATGTTCAACGCTATTCTGAACCCGTCGTTTCAGTTATTCGCAAACCTGAACCTGAGCCTATTTATTATGAAGAAGAAATTCTAGATGAAGTCCCTGAATTTTATCCAGAGCGAACGAAAAAAGTTATTCAGGTCGGCATTCGATCGGTAGACGACACCGCCAAACGCAGCAACGATCGTCCTGTGCGTCGATCGGAAGCGGCCTATGAGCCAGCCTACGATGAACCAGTCTACGACGATGACGGCTTTGATGACGAAGACGACTTGCTGCCTCCCGTTACCGAAGAAATCGCTGCCATCATGGACGAGGACTTTGGTGACAGCGATGAGACGGATGAAATTGAGGACGATCTTGATGATGACGAAGATATCGACGACGAAGAAACCGTAAATGCGGCCCAAGAATTGCTTTCCTTACAAGTCGCCAGTCTCATGCGAGTCCGGCCCTTTGAAGAAGCAGACATGCCCCGAACCTGCTATCTCGTCATCGATCGAGCGGCTGAACTGGTCGTTCGTCCTCTAGGAGACTTTGGCGATCTCGGATCGCTCCCCGAAGCCCAAAAAACCCTTACGCTGCCTATTTTCGACAATCACCGCGTCGCCAAACGTTTTGCCACCGATCGAACCCAGCGCGTTATCAAAGTTCCCGATAGCCAAATCTTCTACAAGACGGCCTATCAACTGCGATCGAAAGGGATTACGCATCTCTTCGTCGATGGACAAATCTACTCGCTCTAGTCGTCTGCGGCTTAAATAATCCAGCGATTCAATTCCTCCTCGTTGGGTTTGGGGCACGGCAAGCCATGCCCCTACATATCTATCTTCAAGAGCCTGTAGGGGCATGGCCATGCCGTGCCCCAAACCTAACGGGTTTTAATACAGGTCTTATTTACGTCCAGCAGCATTAGGGTCCAGAACAAAAACAGGTGATCTCTGATTCTAGAGATCACCTGTTTTTTAAGGCTCAATTTGCCTACTGATTAGATTCCTTAAAGCCCTAAGCGCCTCGACGACGGTTGGTGCGGCGGGACTTGCTCAAGTCATACTCCAGCACGGCCCCAATGGCAAACAGAACACCCGCAAACACAAAGAACACTTCGGGCAAGCTGCCACTCTTATAGGCATCCCCCTGAGTTTTCGTCGCATATTTCACCCACATATCCGCCACATAAAGGCTAAATGTCGCAAAGGCGATCATCCGCCAAGACTGCGAAAATCGTCCGCCCCAAAACGCGGTCAACAACGCCGTTGCGATCGTCAGCAAACAAGAATCCGCCACCACATAAAACCAATTCAGCGGCGTTTTGAAGGGACGCAATGCATCATCTAACTGCGTGGCCCAGAGCGGAGCCGAGGAGTTCTTTTCAGCCACAGGCTTTTCTAATGGGTTAAGGTCAGGAGTTGCCAGCGGAGACGGGGAAACTGCTGAGGGCACAGCCGAAGGAACTGTTTTGAGGGGCGCGGCAGGTGTCGCTTTAACAGAAGGAGACGCCGATGGCTTAATGGACGGCGGCTGGGCCTGGGCTTGGGCAGGCTCTATCCAGGAAAAATTGGCCTGTGCCGTACTAGTCACACTGGCATTGTTCACATAGATCGCGATCATGACTCCTACAGTGCCCACCCCGAGAATAATGGCCCACTGCTTAGGATCTAGATTTAATTGCCGCTCCAACACCGCTCGGAGCATCCCATAAATCAAAAACAGGTAAGACAACACGTAGCAAAAATCGCCAATAGAGACATCTGCATTCAGATTCAGCACCACTTCCCAATACGCATAGAAGCAGCTTCCCAGACAATAGAGCGCCATCCCACCGCCCAGTCCAATCCAAACACTCTTCCCGCTGACATTGTTCGTACTCAGGGCATTTCGCAAGCAGAGAATGGCTGCCGCTAGATAAGCCACGATTTCAAACAGAGCGGTTCCAATTAAGTAGGTGTCCGAGGGCTTGGATGTCCCGGCTCCATACACCAGAAAGAACATGGCGGCTAAGAACGCCCAAACGACCCCTGCAATCACAATTTTGAAGGAGGAATTCTTAGACGCAGAACCTGATTTATCCGATCGACTCATAGGACTTGCTGATATGATGAATTTTTCAAAAAATGAAGTAGAGAAGCCGACCCGAATTACTTCCAGAGCGATCCTATGGGCGATCGCGCCAGCCATTCGCTAAATGCAGTGCGATCGCCCGTGGACAAATCCTGCAATGACTCCAACACATTCCGAGTGAAGCCAGAATTGCCAAAATACGATCGGCCCAGACGGTGGATTTCCTGAAGCAGTGAAATAACCTGAGCCTCACGCCAAGCTGGCGGCTGCAAACTGTTCAGAGGATCAGCCGTCAACAATTGCTGAATCGCATCTGGCGTTCCCGTTCCGGCTAGCTTAGCTTTTTGGAAGACGGCCGTAATGTCTCGCTGAAACGCATTGCCCTGCTTGCTCCCCATCAAATCCTCAACATCTAAATAAATGGTTTGGAGCATTAGGAGCGTGGCCTGGACAAAAACCGGAGAAAAATTGTCCGCAGACGGTGTGCCAGACATCGGGAGATCGCTCGTGAGCTGATCCAACCGCACTTTCCCCCAAATGCTGTATCGTTCGGGTTCTTCCAGCAAGACACAAGCCTTACCTTGGTTGTCCGTCAGATCCCGCCAAAGCGATCGCGCACTATCCTCCTGGTGTGCTTGAAACACACTCAACAGGCGAAACGTCATGCCTTGATACATCAAAATTGGAATTTTCTGATCTTTGCGAGGATGTTGAACGCTTGAAATTTCGACATCCTGACGCCTCAAAATAAACATGACGGTCTCTTTAAAATGCGATCGGGTAGCATTAGCTCACCTCTTTATATGTCAAAAGGTCAACCTTGACACACCTTTGATACATCTCGTTGAGACTTAATTCTTAACCCTAGGGAAATTTGCGCAAAGTTTTTCTGGAGTTTTACACCAAGAGCGATCGAATTAGACTAAGATTGCGTGGGAGTTCAGTTCTTTTACCTGTGGATCCTTAGCTCAGTGGATAGAGCAACCGCCTTCTAAGCGGTCGGTCATTGGTTCGAGTCCAATAGGGTCCGTCATCTCGCCTGATTTATTTATCCTAATTATTTTAAAATTACTGCTATGACTGAACTTTTAAAGGCTTGGATCGAATCCACGATGTCAAGTGCTGGAAACTTGG
This sequence comes from Synechococcales cyanobacterium, assembly GCA_043764895.1. Lineage (GTDB taxonomy): Bacteria > Cyanobacteriota > Cyanobacteriia > Leptolyngbyales > Leptolyngbyaceae > JAAFJU01. The sequence goes on from JAYUJY010000020.1 coordinate 4,524, forward strand.
GGATTGCGATGCTGATGTTTGCGGAAAACATTTTCCCACCGATTCCGTCAGAGTTGATTATGCCCTTGGCAGGCTTTACCGCTCACACCAAGCCTGAGTCGGGATTAACCATAACGTCTGTGATTATTGCAGGATTATTTGGAACCATGCTAGGAACGATGCCTTGGTACTACGCGGGCGTCTGGCTTGGGGAAACGCGGCTGCGTGCCTTAGCCGATCGCTATGGGAAGTGGCTAGGAATGACGGGGGATGACCTCGACAGGGCCAATCGCTGGTTCTATCGTCATGGAAATGTGGCTGTGTTTCTGGGTCGGTTGGTACCCGGTTTGAGAACGGTGATTTCTTTACCTGCGGGCATCGCTCGAATGCCATTGCTCCCTTTCATAGGGTATTCGACGTTGGGGAGCGGAATTTGGATTTCTTTTTTGACGGGTGCTGGCTATGCTCTGGGTCAAAACTATGAGCTTGTGGACCAATATTTAGCGCCAGTGTCCAAGATTGTGGTCGTGATTTTGGTTGTATCTTTCGGTGTGTGGTTGTGGCGCAAACGATCGCAGTCTTCTTCTTCTTAATCTATTTCACTATATGGAACGTACTATGCAATTTTTCGACTCAGAAAACCTAAAAAATGTCCTCACCCAACTGAACCAAACCAGTCCATTAGTAGGGCATGGGTTGATTTGGGGAATCGTCTTTGCTGAGTCAGGGTTGCTGGTTGGGTTTTTCTTGCCCGGTGACAGCCTATTGTTTACTGCCGGATTTTTGTCCTCTATCAGTCCATCATTAGGCCAGCCTAGCATTCTAAATTTAGGGTGGCTGTTGTTTGGGTGCTTTGCCTGTGCCGTGATGGGTGACAATGTGGGCTATGTCACTGGATCGCGCTACGGACGCAAATTATTCCAGAGAGAAAACTCCAGGTTTTTTAAAAAGGACTATTTAATTTCAGCCGAAAACTTTTACGAGAAGCATGGAAAGATGGCGATCGTCCTCGCCCGATTTACGCCCATTGTGCGGACTTTTGCGCCGATTGTTGCGGGCATTAGCGGAATGTATTATCGAACCTTTTTGTTTTATAACGTGATTGGAGGGTTTGTCTGGACCTTTGGGCTACTGATTGCTGGACACTTTCTAGGGCGGATGATTCCGGATGTGGATAAGTATCTGTTGCCCATTACTCTCGGCATCATTGTGGTATCGTTTTTGCCGTCGGTATTTCACCTTTACCAAGAACGAAAGGCCAATCGCCCTTGAAATCCTCCGCATTCCCCCAGCCGATCGCCCAATCCAAGCCAAACGCTCGATCGAACTATTGGCGGCTGATGCCCTTGGTTCGTCGCCAAAAAAAATATATTTCCCGAGCGATTGTCTGCACTATCGTATTCAGTTCAATTTGGCCATTTTTAGCATATGAGTCGCAGGAACTGTTCATTGCAATCGGGCAAGGAACAGTCGGTAAGATGGTCCATCTAATCGTTTTTGCGGCGTCAATTTTTGTGGTCCAGAAGGTGGCGCAGTTTGGGATGGATTCGTTAATGGCGAAGGCATCCTTAGCGGTGGCCTTCGATTTGCGTACGGCGACGTTTGCGAAGTTGCAGTCCCTCAGTCTTAGCTACTTTGAAAAAGCACAAACCGGGGATCTAAGCTACCGGATGACGGAAGATATCGATCGCATTGGCGAAGTGGTCTACAAACTCTCCCACCAGTTTTTGCCCTGCATTTTGCAGCTCATCGGCGTGTTGGGCTACATGATTTATCGCAGTTGGCAGATGACGCTGGCGACGTTGATTGTTGCTCCGGTGTTGGCGGTATTGATTGGCTGGTTTGGCGAACGGATGCGAACGTTTTCTAATCGCAGTCAGCAGCAGGTTTCGGATCTGTCGTCGCTTCTAGTGGAGACCTTTGGCGGCATTCGGTTGATTAAGGCGTTCGCCGCCGAAGCGTATTCGATCGATCGCTTTGCTGAGGAAGCCGAACGCAACCGCAAGGCCAAATACGAAACCGAACGACTCCGGGCGATCGAGTACCCAGTCGTAGGGTTCCTGCAAGTATTGGCCTTTTGCGCCCTATTTTTCCTCGGCGTCTGGCTCATTTCAAACAAAACCCTGAAACCCGAAGAATTTGGAAGTTTCTGCATCGCGGTCACGATGTTGATTGACCCGATTAATCTGCTTGCTAGTAATTACAATGAGTTTAAGCAAGGCGAGGCATCGATCGATCGCATCTATGAACTAATCGATTTGGAACCTAGCATTGTGCAATCGCCTAATGCGCGAGATTTGCCTGCGATCGCTGGACGAGTCGAAATCCAGAATCTCACCTTTGAGTATCAACCAAACACCCCAGTATTGCAGGGTCTCAACCTCACCGTCGCACCTGGAGAAGTCGTCGCCCTCGTGGGATCCTCCGGCGCGGGAAAATCAACGTTGGTAAATTTGATTCCTCGTTTTTACGATCCCCAGCAGGGCCAAATTCTCGTCGATGGCCAAAACATTCGCGACATCACCGTCCGCAGTCTCCGCCGCCAGATCGGCATCGTACCCCAAGAGACCACCCTTTTTTCAGGCACGATCGCCCAAAACATCGCCTTCGGTCAAACTCACATTGATCTCAACGCCGTCGAACAAGCCGCCAAAGTTGCCAATGCTCACCAGTTCATCAGCCAGTTCACGCAGGGATATCAGACGTGGGTGGGAGAACGCGGCGTCAATCTGTCCGGCGGCCAGCGCCAACGTCTTGCGATCGCCCGAGCTGTATTGCTAAATCCTCGGATTTTGATCCTTGACGAAGCGACGAGTGCGTTGGATTCGGAGTCTGAAGCGCTTGTTCAGGAAGCTTTAGAACGCATTATGCAGGGCCGAACGGTCTTTATCATTGCGCACCGATTGGCAACCGTTCGGAAGTGCGATCGGATTTTGGTGATGGAAAAAGGTGAGATTGTTGAATCGGGGACTCACGAAGCGTTGCTCAGTCAACAGGGCCGATACGCCAGATTCTACGCGCAGCAGTTTTCTTGACGCAATATATTAGGCGCGATCGTTCGATTGGTAAACCGAGAGTTCAAAGCGATCGAGATCCATGGTTCCCGATAGAGATTGTTGGCTCGTTAATTTAAAGTGCGACGCGAGACTCGCGGTGATTTGTTGCCGTTGTTCGGGTGTCGTGGGAGGCGACCAGAGCGGGGTTTGGCTCTCTAACACAAGAACTCGACCATATTCGGAATAGGTTTTCTCAACGATCGGACCAACCGACTCCGCAAGCTTAAGCGCGGGCTGAGCGAGGAGTGAGACCTTGGCATCCGGTGGAATATAGTAAGCCAAACGGTTGACATGTCCCCAGGCTTGGGAGTTGAGCACGATTAACGTTGGGGTATTGGGTGATTCTTGAATCACTTGCGCAATCTGGTGAAACACCTGACGAGGACGCAAACTAAAATCACCCACGTCGATGGCAAGATAGCCAAACAATAGCAACGCCATGGCCACCTGTCCCTTTCGGTTCCAACCCGCTAAAGCGATCGTGATCAGCAGCAAACATCCCGGAAGCATAATAATCAAGGTCCGCCCCGACCCAAACCCCAAGGTATATTTCCCGGTGATGCTATCGACCAGCAGGGCAAGAGCGATCGGGAGCAATCCCATAATGGCCGCAATACCAAACAAGTGACGATCGCGTTGCCACAAGCGAATACTAATGGCAACAATCACCGCTAAAACGCCCAATCCACAGAGCGGAGCCGCAAAGGTGGGCGCACTACTGACCCAATCACCGAGCACCAAGTGAATTCCTAGAGTTTGCAGCGCGTCTTGAAGATGTTGAAAGAAAGGAGAAATAACAGCAGGCGCATTGCTAAAACGGCCAATATCCGCATTCCGAAGCTGTTTAATCGTTCCCCAGAGCATCCACGGCAGCGTAATGGCGATTCCTGCACCGATCCGAAGCGCATGATGCACTGCATGTTTTCGATCGACCCAAAGCGCAAGCGCGCCCAGAACAACCAACCAATAAGCAAACAAATAAAACGTCAACATCCCCCCAGCCACTGCACTGACTAAGCATCCCTGCCACAACCACCGCCGATCGCCATCCCTACGGCTAAGTTCTAACAACGCCCAAGCAGACAAAATCGCCCAAAAAACAAGCGGCGTATACATCCGCATATTTAAGGAATGAAAAAGGTAGAAAGGGTTGGCCGCGAGCACGGTACAAAACATCAGTCCAACGCGATGGCCAGAGATCGATCGCCCAAATCCATAGGCCACGGCGATCGCACCCAGACTCCACAGCAGCGGCAGACTCCGCAGCGCAATCTCCCCCGCCCCAAACCCATGCAACCAAAGATGATGCGCCAAGAAAAACAACGGTGGATGCGGTTCGCCGCCCTGAAGTCCTCGAATAAGCCGCTCTAGCATCGTTGGAAAAGAAAGGGTCGGCAAATGAAGAAGTGCGCTGTATTGACTCAACGTCACGACCTGATCGGACGGTCCCACGTATTGCATTTTCTGGCCCGTGCTTAAAAGTAGCGACAAAACTTCGTCGTACCAAAGCTCACGATGATTGATATTGACGAAGCGGAGAAGGATGGCAACGACTAGCGCGACCCACAAAAGGACATCGAAGAACGATCGGCGAGAAGACTGAGCAGAGTTAGGAAGCATAGGGCATACCGGGGCGATCGATTTTTAGCGATCAGACTTGTGCATGATCTGCTTTTAAAGTGCCCCGACTTTTCATTTAGGCGATTTCCTCAGGCCAACCCCACCCCACCGATCGAGTTTCTTTACAATCCGTAACAGTCCTGTTATTGTTGTAACAAGCGGTGAAAGCCGCCCATACCATAAACCTTTCGCAATTATAAACACCATGACAACTACCTTACAACGCCGCGAGTCCGCGAACGTTTGGGACCAGTTCTGTGAGTGGGTCACCAGCACCAACAACCGCCTTTATGT
>JAYUJY010000021.1:0-9285 GCA_043764895.1 Synechococcales cyanobacterium
GACTACAGATGTTGCAAGCGCACTGATCTGGAGCCTTCCATACTATGTCTCATACCGTTAAAATCTACGACACCTGCATCGGATGCACTCAATGTGTTCGAGCCTGCCCTACGGACGTCCTTGAGATGGTCCCATGGGACGGCTGCCGTGCCGGTCAAATTGCGTCATCTCCTCGAACGGAAGATTGCGTTGGCTGCAAACGTTGCGAAACGGCTTGCCCAACAGACTTCCTAAGCATTCGGGTTTACCTGGGTGCTGAGACGACGCGCAGCATGGGTCTGGCGTACTAAGAAATCCCTTAATACGCATCAACTTTTCATTCATGTGGGTTCAATGGGGGCACGACGCCCCTTTTTTTGCGCCTATTTCAGGGTTTTTTATAAAAAATAAATGTTTAAGACCGTAAAGTTGCTTGAATCACTGACCCCGCCAAGGTCCATTTGCACAGCAATCAACTGTTACGATTGTCGGTTAAGTATCCGGAATCTAGGGGGTTATCTTCATGAAAACTTTACGGAATATACGGAGTTCAGTCCATAAGATAGTTTAACAAGTAAAACTGTCTCTTCAGTAGGATACGTAGTAGCCCATCCACTTGTTAAAGTCTCTAGTAAGTCAAAGTGAATTAGGCTTCTACCCTCAGGGTGAAATAATGACAACAACTCGCATCGCACCCCCCATTGAGACTCAGAGCGTCATTGGGCTACCTGTTACAGCCCTGCCCTTTGATGAATGTGTTGAATACATCATCCATTGGGCCTATCTACGCCTCAGTAAAGTGGTGTGTGTCGCGAATGTTCATATGTTGACAGAGGCTCGCGCAGATGCACGGTTGACGACCGTTTTGCATCAAGCCGATCTTGTAACCCCCGACGGAATGCCACTAGTGTGGATGCTGAAGCTTCTTCGCAAACAGCCTCAGGACCGAGCAGCAGGGATGGATTTGCTGATTTCGATTTGCCGTGAAGCTGCGCAGGCTAGAATCCCCGTCTTTTTCGTGGGTTCTGAACAACCCGTGCTCGATCGGATGCGGTGTCGTTTGAATCGAGAATTTCCAAATTTGATCATTGGAGGGATGGAGTCATTGCCTTTTGGAGAGTTGCCGCTGCCACTCGATGAAGAGCGTCCGGTGATTGAGAAAATTAAGGCGACCCGATCGGGTGTAGTGTTTGTGTCGTTAGGCTGTCCAAAGCAGGAAAAATGGATGGCGGATCATCGCGGTGAGATTCCAGCGGTGATGGTGGGCATTGGGGGCGTGTTTCCGATTTATGCCGGGATTTTGAGCCATGCGCCGCGTTTTATGAGGGAGGCTGGGCTAGAGTGGTTGTATCGGTTGGTCCAAGAACCTGGGCGGCTGTGGATGCGCTATGCCCGAACGATTCCACCGTTTGTGTGGATGGCGGCTGAGCAGATTTTGGCGAGTCGGGGAGGGCGGAAAATGCGGGGTTCTCGTTCAAGGGTGCAGACGGTGCCGTTAATGGATCCCGGTTTTTTGAACAATCGAGCTAAAGACCGAGTTAAAGAAGGCTCTGATAAATTGACATCAGCCGATCGTAGTTAAGGGATCCGGTGTAATGGCTTTGGTAAACCTGGCTGGCGTTGCGAGAGAGCGAGTTGAGGTCACTAGAGAGGGCCGATCGTAGGGTTTTCAGCAGGTCTGAGCTGGACTGCGGGATGAAGTGAAAGCCCGTGATACCCGGATTAACAATTTCGGCCATGCTGCCTAGGTTCGGGACAATGGCTGGGAGTCCGCAGGCAAAAGCTTCAGCTAAGGTGAGCGGAAAGCCTTCATACCAGATAGACGGGAACACCAGTACTTGGGCACGCTGCATCAGGTTTAGGACTTGGGGTCTATCTTGACGACCGAGGAAAATAATACGATCGCTCATGCCTGCTGCTGCGACTTGCTGTATGAGCTGATCCTTCAAGGGTCCATCGCCAACTAGTTTTAGACTGGGGAGATGGAGATCCTGGGTATAGGCATCGATGAGCAATCCGGCTCCTTTTTCTTCCGCAAGACGACCGACGAAGAGGACGAAGTTTTCACGCGGTAGAATCACCGATCGGGTTGGCATATCAATGAAGTTGGATTTGACGTGTATTTTGTGGGCGGGCAATCCACCTTGAATCAGCTTTTGCTTTTGGAAATCGGTGAGGGCGATGTAAGCCGAAATTTGATTGCGCCAGGTACCCCGCGCTGAGTGAAGCGCCAGCATCGCCGACACAACCGCCGTTTGCGATCGGGAGCCTCGGTAACAGCCCGATCGAATGCCTTGGAGGGCAAACGGTTTGCCGACGCAGACTTCGCAGAGTTGGTTATCGCGGAAGAGCATAGCTTTGGGGCAAATCAGTCGGTAGTTATGGAGAGTCTGGACGACGGGGATGTCGCAGCGCTGACAGGCGTCGTAGATGGAGGGGGAAAGCAGCGGGAAAAAATTATGGACGTGAACAATATCCGGGCGGAACGTCTGAATGGTCGCCTGAACCTGTTGTTTTGCTTTGCGGGAGTAGATTGCTCCGATCGCCGCTCCTAGTTTGGCCCTTATCCCGGTGATGCGATCGTTTGTGACTTCGAGTAATTGGACCGTATGGCCGTTTTGGGTCAGCAGGGTATTTTCCGCTTGGACGACGCCTTCTTCTCCACCGATGATTTGGTAGCGATTGTGGAGTTGGAGGATTTTCATTGGTATAGTTTAAACGCTGAATCGATCGGGAGTAAGAAAGGCAATGTCAAACCTATTGAACTGGGTCATGTTGATCACAGTTTTAGCCCTAATCCTGTTTTTTGTGGTCACCATTAATGTCGGGCGAGCACGGGTTAAGTCTGGAATCAAAGCCCCTCAAATGTCGGGCGATCCGGAGTTTGAGCGGGCGGTGAGAGTTCAACAAAATACGTTGGAACAGTTGGTGTTGTTTTTACCCGCGCTGTGGATTTTCGCGATCGTCGTTAGTCCCGTTTATGCCGCTGGGTTGGGCGGTGTGTGGATTGTAGGACGAATTTTGTATGCGTGGGGCTATTACCAAGCGGCGGAAAAACGTGGTCCTGGGTTTGGGGTGAGTACTTTGGCCACGATCGTCTTGATTCTTGGCTCCTTAATTGGCGTAGTTTCGCAACTAGTCAAGTCCCCAGGTTAGGAATAAGGATTGAATACGATCCGTAACTAGTCGTCTGCGGCTTAAACAATCCAGCGATTTATTTCTTCCTCGTTGGGTTGGGGGCACGGTGAGCCATGCCCCTACAATTTCTGGAACCCGGATCTATGTAGGGGCATGGCCATGCCGTGCCCCCAACTAACGGGATATGCCTAACGGGTTAGGTTCGTGTAGCTGCGATCTCAATCGCCATAGTATCGCCCATGCCAGATTCGTAGCCACCCCTGACTACATCAAGCCCGACCGCGTTGAATAAGATGCAAAACGGACAACAGTACAACGGCACCGACAAAGGCAGTAAAGATGGTTCCAGCAAGTCCAGGGAACGGTGAGGCGAGTCCTATTTGTCCAAAAAGCCAACTGCCCACAAAAGATCCAACAATGCCTACAACTATATCTCCAAGAATCCCGTACCCGATTCCGCCAGCTACGACACTGGATAGTATTCCTGCAATAAGACCGACAATTAGCCAAGTAAGAAGATCCATCTTTCCTCCAAAGGGAATTGATTCAGAATACATGTAAAACAATGCAATTGCACTACCCGCCATAGTAATGAGGGCAATCTATTCTTCAGTTACCCGCAGCGTGTAGCCGATCGACTGATTCTTCCCTTGCGTCCCAACCCAAACGCGATAGTCTCCTGCCTGCCATTGACCATCAAGTCCGGCGTTCTTGCCCTGGAAATCATCATTACACCAGGTTCCGCCCGGTCCTTTTACCACAAGGGTTGAATCGGTGCCGCTTTTTACCAGCACCGTCAAATCTTTAAACCCAGCATTCAACCGCAACACATGATTGGGCTGGCTCCCGGTAAACCCGACACAGCCCCCTGTCGCAGTCTCCGATCGACCTGCAATCGCCCGCACGGCAGTGTCTCCGCCTGCGGTTCCCTTGAGTTCGACGGACCCAAAGCCGGGATTGAGCGCATTGGCTTGGGCGGCGGTGGCGGACAAAGACAACGATAGAGCACTGAGGGTGACGATCAGAGCAGACTTCAGAGGTTGAGAAAAAATAGATGTCATAGGGAATTGCCGTTCAATGCGCTTAGGGTAATGTGAGGATTTTGATTTAGACTTTAGATGCTATAAGACTCGTGGGGATTTAAAAAAGTTCCCTTGAAATACCGGATTCCCATGACCCGATCGCACCCCATGCTCCGACGCCTCACCCAACGCCTTACCTTCATTGCCGCTCCTGCAATTATTGCTCTAGTGGCGGCCCTGCCTGCGCGATCGGCGGAACGGGTCTACTTAACCTATGGACTGCTGGAGCGATCGGTGAGCTTTGAGGGGTTGCGGCAGTACGCGGAGACGGGAGAACTCGACGATGATCTCTTTGTGTATACGGGCTACGTCACGCCAGAACAACGTCAGCAACTGCGATCGATTTTGCAAAGTAAGGCGGACGTCGATGCCGTTTCAATTTCTCAGTTTCTCTACAGCCCTCAAGGCGAGCTGCTGCTAAAGCGGTTGGGGCAAGTGATTCAGCCGGAAGCTCGAACAGAAGGCGGCGTGGCCATTCGGGCAGCGCTAATCTTGGCCGCAGCAGACAAACAAAAAGGTCTTACCCCGCTCAACGTTATTGCCAAATTTCCCACCCGTGGCATTCGCATTGATCTTCAATCCACGTTACGGGTCGCGGGAGAACTCCAACGCATCGTCACCGAAACCCAAAAATATGTCGCCGCCGTTACGGACGAAGCCGATCGCGAAATCACACCCCTGCCCAACACCCGCGTCGCCCTAGACTTAGCCATTAGAGGACGCATCCCCTTCGATCGCACCAGCGTGACCCTCACCGACGACCTTCGACTGAATCAAACCGGAGTGGTCACCCCCAGAACCTTCCCAGTCGATATCTATCGGCCTCGTACCCTGAGTCAAGCCAAGGTCCCGGTTGTTGTGATTTCCCATGGCGTCGGTAGCGATCGCAGCACCTTCCGCTATCTAGCGACTCACTTAGCCAGCCATGGATTTGCGGTGTTTGTCCCAGAGCATCCCGGCAGCAGCGCCAAACAAATTACGTCCCTTTTGCGGGGGATTGCCCAGGAAGTGGCCGAACCGAGTGAATTTGTCGATCGGCCTTTAGATATCCGCTACTTGTTGGATACCTTTTCTCAGGACAAACGCTACCAGAATCTTGATTTCAAACGCGTAGGCGTCGTTGGACAATCCTTCGGAGGCTATACGGCCCTCACCCTCGCAGGCGCATCCTTAAACTTTGATAATCTCGCGAAGGAATGCACTGAAGAACGGCTTCTTAACACCTTTAATGTATCCCTAACGCTTCAATGTCGGGCGACCCAGCTAGACCCCCGCAACTACGAACTCGCTGACCCTCGCATTGCCGCAACGATCGCCATAAATCCCTTTAGCAGCGCCGTCCATGGCCAAACCAGCATCGAACAAATAACAACGCCCACGATGATCGTATCAGGGGGATCGGACACGGTAGCGCCCGCTGTAGCAGAACAAGTTCTCCCCTTTACCTGGCTCAAAATGCGCGATCGGTACTTGGTCATGCTCGATCAGGGGAGCCACTTTTCCTTCCTCGAAGAGCCACCTCCGGGCAGCGACTCCATTCCCGTTCCTCCTGAAATCGTTGGTCCCAGTCCCGCTCAAGCCAGACGCTATATGAGTTCCATTGGATTAGCTTTTTTCCGAACTTATCTAGCGGATCAAGTAGGCTTTAAGTCTTTTCTAACAGCGAGCTATGCCAAAAGTATTTCCGATCCAAAGCTTCCGATTATCCTGATCACCCAGTTTGATCCCAAGTCTGCGGGTTCGCTAAAACCAAAACCGATCGTGCCAAAACCGATCGTCGTTCCCGTGACCCCGCAGCAGCAGCCCTAGATAATTTCTGTGGGAATAACCCGTTAGGTTTGGGGCACGGCGAGCCATGCCCCTACAGATATGGGTTCCAGAGACCGTATTCCAGAGGCTGTAGGGGCATGGCCATGCCGTGCCCCAAACCCGACTAGAGATCCGTCTTCAATCCATCGATCGCATCTCCAAACTCATCTAGCACTTCAACAACTTTAGTTTCAATAACCGTTTCAACCACCTCGGCTACCTCTAAATCCTTTGCGTCAGTGACCGATGGAAGACTCGGTTTAGCGACAGGAATTATCGTCTCTGTTACGACCTCCGTAACGGTCTCTGTCACCCCATCTTTGAAACTCTTCCGAACGTAGACTGCTTTGTTCTTGGGTTCTTTACTCTTTAGATCGGTGCTTTTCGGCGCATTATTCTTAGGCTTCGTCCAGCTAGCGAAAATAGATTGAGCGGTAGATTGCGCCGTGCTTAACCAACCTCCCAACGGATTTCCGGCGTCAGGCTTGCTGAACGAAGTCAATGTCGGCTTAACGGCCTCTTGTTGCTTTATCTTCGGTGGATTGCCAAAATCAGCTCGGGTCAACGGCGGCTCTTCCATGGCCCTTGGTCCAGTGGTCTTTCCATCAGCGTCTTGGGCAGCGACGGCAACTGTGGCGCTTAAATCTTGAACCTTGCTCGCTAACCCGGAAATCCGATCGCGCACCCCCGTCACTTTGGCCGCATTCACGCGCTCATTCTCGGGCGTCGCACTCCAGCGAAGCGCCATCGTCTGCCACCCAAACCAGCCAATCAACGACACACTCGCCAACTGTCCCAGTAGAACCCCGCCCGTGATTCGTCCTGCACAAACCCATAGCACCAGCGCATAAAATAGCCCGATTCCACTCCAAACTAGGTCATTTTTGCGGGAAACCTCGGGCAGAGCAAAGGAGGTTGCATAGAGTCCAAAACTGCCGAATCCGACGGCTAGTGCTAGAAGGTAGGTCAGCATGATCAAGGCTCCTGAAGGGATGCGGTTTCTGAATGGTTCACTCAAGGATGAATGATAATGGGTCAACTCGGACAGTGGGATTTGCCGATCCCGAAGCTTTTTGCATTGTTTAATCACTAAACAAAAGAAAGCACGTTACCCTAAAGTCTAAGCGTGAGATCGTGATCTAGACTTCAACATCGACATAAAACTTATGACTCAAAGCTTTGGTGTGATTGGATTGGCAGTAATGGGCGAAAATCTCGCTCTTAACGTCGAGAGAAATGGCTTTCCGATCGCGGTCTACAACCGCAGTCGCGAAAAAACGGATGAATTCATGAAAACCCGCGCGGTCGGGAAGAACGTAAAAGCAGGCTATACCCTAGAAGAATTTGTTGGATTGCTTGAGCGCCCCCGCAAAATTTTGATTATGGTCAAGGCGGGCGGCCCTGTAGATGCCGTGATTGAGCAGCTCAAGCCGCTTTTAGATGAAGGCGATATTCTCATTGATGGGGGCAACTCGCTCTTTACCGACACCGATCGGCGTGCGGCAGATTTAGAAAGTGCAAAGTTCACCTTCATCGGTATGGGCGTCAGCGGCGGAGAAGAAGGCGCGCTGAATGGTCCAAGCTTGATGCCCGGTGGAACCCGATCGGCCTATCAGTTCCTAGAACCGATTTTCACAAAAATAGCGGCGAAGGTCGATGACGGCGCTTGCGTGACCTACATTGGTCCTGGCGGTGCTGGGCACTACGTGAAAATGGTCCACAACGGCATTGAGTATGGCGACATGCAGCTCATCGCCGAAGCCTACGACTTGCTCAAGAACGTCGCAGGGCTAAATTCAACCGAACTCCAACAGGTCTTCAGCGACTGGAATAAAACCGACGAGCTGAACTCCTACCTAATCGAAATTACCGCCGACATTTTCCGCAAAACCGACAACGGTACGGCGCTCGTGGAAGTGGTTCTAGATGCCGCTGCTCAAAAGGGCACTGGACGCTGGACCGTGAACAACGCCCTCGAACTTGGTGTGGCTATTCCCACGATCACCGCCGCCGTCAATGCGCGCATTCTTTCGTCCATCAAGACCGAACGGGTCCATGCCGCAACGCTTCTGCCGGGACCGACGGCAACCTTCAGCGGCGATCGCACTGAGTTCATCAACAAGGTTCGCGACGCCCTGTACTGCTCCAAAATCTGCTCTTACGCCCAAGGAATGGCCTTGCTCAGCGCCGCTTCCAAAGCCTACGGATTTGAATTAGACCTTGCCGAATGCTCCCGTATTTGGAAAGGCGGTTGTATTATCCGCGCGGGTTTCCTTGACAAGATCAAGAAAGCCTTCAACGATGATCCTCAACTGGCCAATTTGCTGTTGGCACCGGAGTTCCGGGATACGGTTCTCAGCCGTCAAACGGCATGGCGTGAGGTGATTATGGAAGCGGCTCGATCGGGAATTGCGGTTCCGGCCTTTAGTTCATCGCTAGATTATTTCGACAGCTACCGCCGCGATCGTCTGCCCCAAAACCTAACCCAGGCCCAGCGCGACTACTTCGGTGCCCATACCTATGAACGCACCGACAAGCCCGGTACCTTCCATACCGAATGGCAGGAAAGCTAAGATTAAATTCATTCTGAAGTCAATCATCGACTAAATCTCTAATAGATTTCTAAAAGCCAAAAGCGTCCCAGGTTAAAACTTGGGACGCTTTTGATTAATCTCCAATCAACAGGCCATAGAAACATAGGCCATAGCAGCAATACGGGCGATAGAAACACAGGACTGACAGAAGGGATTGGACTCTAAATCCTTCGCTCTAAAGCATTAAAACGAAGGCGACCCATTCCTCAAGGCGACTGACTTTAGCAGATACACACCAGACGACAGGAGCATAAACTGCAAACCCTGAGTCCAGCAGACGCAAACAATAGCGCTTAAGGAGTAGTGCTTAAGCCATAACGCTTGCACTGCTGATGGTGATAGCTTCAGACTGCCCAAGGATAGTGGCCTCCACAACGATCGATCCCCAAGATCAGCCAATAGGCGTAGAAGCCGCTGAGGGATTGGGCGAGTGCGACGAAACATTAGATTATTTTCCAAAAGGTCATTCGGATGGGAGATGACAAGAGTTCGGATTTTGCTCGTAAATAAGACGTCTTAAACCCGCCTTTACCGCTTCTTTCCCGCGACTTCACCCCTATGGGTTGCCCCTCGCCCTGCTTGTAACGATCGCAATAGCGCTGAGTCCCCAAACCTGGTAGATTTGGCAAAAGTACCAGCAAGCTATGGCATACAAACGATGAGAGTCTTAGTAATTGGCGGCG